>JBNMNM010000059.1:0-10992 GCA_051275585.1 bacterium
TGAACCATAATCTCACTTTGAGAGATAGGACTTGGACTTGTGTATGTGGAATCACCCATGACCGTGATTTCAATGCAGCAATTAATTTAGAAATGGAAGGGGAAGCTTCCATTAAAGCTGGGCTTGTAAGACCACTCGAAAGAGTGGCATCGACCCGATAGCTTTAGAATCCCCCTACTTTAGTGCTGTACTTGGGACACATCTTTTTTGCTGATTTTTGTTTTCAAAAGAGAGTTTTTTGTATTATAAAATGAACTCTCCTTTTCCAAGAATAGAACAGAAAATTATATGACTATCGAAATCGCAGATTGGATACAAGATGAGTTTGAGGCTCTCCAACTAGGAGATGCAAGACTTAATCAAAGAGCTCAAAAATTAATCAGTGAACAGTATTATAAACCACAAGCCACTTCCTATGCGGCTGCTTCGGATTCAGCTTCAGTAAAAGCAAATCAGCGTTTTAAAAAAACTTTAAAATGAGCTCAAATAAGCTACTTGAGGTTCATAGAAACCAAACATTAAAGAGAATTTCACAAGAAAAAACAGTGTTGTGTGTCAATGATACCTGTCAGTTGGATTATACTTCTCAAAAGAAAAAAGAAGGAAAAGGGACTCTACAATATAAAAATCAACGTGGTTTTCTAATTCACCCTTTAATTGCATTTACTCCAAAAAATGTTTGTCTTGGAGTTCTTGATGACTTTGTTTATTCAAGAGATCCAACAGAATATGGAAAAAGTAAAGATCGGAAAAAGAAGCCAATCCAAGAGAAAGAAAGTTATCGTTGGCTTCAATCTTACCAAAAAGTAGTGTCTTATCAGAGGCAATGCCCAGAAACCCATTTGGTTTATATTGCTGATAGTGAAGCCGATATTTATGACCTGTTTTTAGAAGGAATGGGAGAAAACAAACCTGAGATGCTGATTCGAGCAACTCACGATCGAAGAACAAATCAAGAAAATCAAAAGCTTTGGGAAGTGTTATCATCAAATCCAGTTTCTTTGAATTTAGATTTAGTGATTTCTCGTACTCCAAAAAGAAAAGAAAGAACAGCTCGTGCAGAAATTCGTTTTGGTGCGGTAAGGTTAAGAAAACCTCAAGGAAAATTGGATGAAAATATTCCTCTTTATGGAATTTTAATTCAAGAAATTGATACACCAGAAGATGGTTCTAAGCCTGTTGAATGGTTGCTCTTAAGTAATCAACGGATTCAGACATTAAAACAAGCCCAAGAGAGGATTGAATTTTATTTAAGTCGTTGGCAAATTGAAGTATTTTTTAGAACTCTAAAAAGCGGTTGTAAAATAGAAAAAGATCAAAGCAGATTGGAAAAGAACTTTAGTATCAATTTAGTGGTTAATTTGATTGTTACTTGGAGAGTGCTTTATACCACAATGCTTTGCCGAGATGTACCAGAAAGCTCTTGTGAAATCGTCTTTGAAGAGAGTGAGTGGAAAGCTTTGTGGGTAAGATTTCAGCATACTAAGAAAGTACCAAAAGAAGCTCCATCTCTGCGAGAAATATCCTTTCTTCTAGCCCGTTTAGGAGGCTATAAACAGAGAAAGAAAGATCAAGTCGCAGGTACGGAAGTTATTTGGAGAGGTTTTTCCTTGTTAGGAGAGATTACTCAAATGTGGCTGATTATGAGTAATCCAGACTAACTATATGAAATACTTATTATAAATGTGTCCCAAGTACAGCCTTCAGGGAGAGGAGAGTTCAAATTATGCGTTCAACATTCGATTTATTGCACTTATGATTCCTTTCATAGAAGCAATACTAATATTAGTATCAACACCTACTCCAAATGAAATTACTTGATTTGCATCTTCTACTTGCAAATATGCGGCAGCTTTTGATGCTGAAGTTTCTGTAATGGCATGCTCTGAATATGACATTACTTTAAAATCTAATTGAAAAGTATCTTTCATTCCATGAACAAAAGCATCAATAGGGCCATTTCCTTCTCCAAAAATTTCATGAGAAGAACCATCCTTAAACATAGTTGCTTTTACTCTAGTAATTTCCTCATCACCATCTTGTGGAACTGTTTTAATTTCACAAGTATGCAATTGATAAGGCTTCGATACCAACAAATAATTCTCTTCAAAACAATCCCAAATTTTGTCACTTGGAACCTCTATTCCAGTTTGATCTGAAATTTTTTGAACCAATTTTCCAAACTCTGGATACATTGCTTTAGGAAGTTCAAAACCAAACTTAGAACTCATAATATAAGCCGCTCCACCTTTTCCTGATTGACTATTAATACGAATAATCGCTTCATAGTTTCGACCAACATCGTGTGGGTCAATAGGCAAATATGGAACACCCCAAACATCATTTTGTTCTTTTTTATAGGCCTTCATTCCTTTCTTAATTGCATCTTGGTGAGAACCAGAAAATGCTGTATAAACTAAATCACCTGCATACGGGTGACGCTCAGGAACAGGCATTTTAGTTACTCTTTCACAAATATCAATTACATCTTGAATGTTAGAAAAATCCAATTCTGGATCAATTCCTTGTGAAAACAAATTCAATGCAACAGTAACAAGGTCTACATTTCCTGTACGCTCACCATGACCAAACAAAGTTCCTTCGACTCGATCAGCTCCAGCCAACAACGCAAGTTCTGTAGAAGCAACGGCTGTTCCTCGGTCATTATGGTTATGAACACTAATATAAACCGTTTCTCGATTACTATAGTTGTTACTAAACCACTCAATTCGATCCGCATATATATTTGGAGTCGACATTTCTACAGTAGCAGGAAGATTAATAATTGCTCTATGGTCTTTTGTTGGTTGCCATACTTTCATGACCTCTTCACAAATTTCCAAAGCATAATCTAACTCTGTTCCTGTAAAACTTTCAGGAGAGTACTCAAAAGTAATTTTTGTGCCTTGTTCTTTTGCTATTTCTGCATATTTTTTAACTAATTTAGTTCCTTCAAGGGCAATCTCAATAATTTCTTGCTTATCTTTTTGAAAAACAACTTTTCGTTGTAATGTAGAAGTCGAATTATAAAGATGAACAATTGCTTTTTTTGTTCCTTTAAGTGCTTCAAACGTTTTTTGAATTAAATGTTCTCGTGCTTGAGTCAATACTTGAACAGTAACATCATCAGGAATCATTCCTTCTTCAATCAACTTTCTCAAAAAATTAAACTCTACTTCTGATGCAGAAGGAAATCCAATTTCAATTTCTTTAAAACCCAAGTTGACCAACATTTGGAACATTTCTGTTTTTTCTTCAAGATTCATTGGATCTCGAAGAGCTTGGTTTCCATCTCGTAAGTCAACACTACTCCAAATTGGAGCTTGCTTAATTGTATTTGAAGGCCATTGCCGATTTGGCAAGTCAACTACGGGATATGGTTTGTATTTGCTAAATGCTGTTTTATTCATTGGTCCTCTTTTATTTTGGTCAATACAGTGGGCAAAAAAAAAGCCGTGGGGTTTAATACCCACGGCTTTTTTGTACTAACGTGGGCTTTCGATTATGAAAGCCCTTGTTTGTCTAAATCTATCCAAACTTCAGCTTTCATCCATTTAAGAGTAATGGGAGAAGGAGAAGTAATAAGAGCTGTTGATAAATCGAACTTTGACTGCTCATTGGTATAAGGGATAAATTTTGTTATTCAAAAAAATATTCTTGATAAGAAGCATTAGACGTAACTTTTGATATGTCAAGTTAATTTTTACTGAAATTTGTTTCTACTTCTTCTTTTGTTTCTCCAATACTTTCCTCTAAGCTTCGAATGAGCTCATTCATATTTGATAGGTTTGCTTCTCTTCCAGAGCGTTCAATGCGTCTACATGCATTTGCAATTTGAACTGCTCCTAAGTTAATACTTGAACCTTTTAATTTATGTGCAAGTTCTTGGATATTACGGAAATCTTTTGCATCAGTTAAAGTCCTTAACGTCTTAACTGTTGAATCTAATTGTTCCCAAAAAATTTCTAATAATTCATTGATAAGTTCTTCATCATCCGTAATATTTTTAATAAAACTAAGGTCAATAATTGCATTTTGATTTGGGCTTACATTACCAATAAAAACTTTTACTTGTTTTGGTAATGCTTTTTCATTGAATAAATATTCAATATGTTCTTGTGCATTTTCAGGAGAAATCGGTTTACTAATAAACTCATCCATTCCAGCTTGAAGACACAAACTACGATCTTCATCACGAGTATGTGCCGTCATTGCTACAATTTTTGGTCTTTTACGTCCATAGCGTCTAACAATCTCTTTTGTTGCTGAAATCCCATTCATTTTTGGCATTTCCATATCCATCAGAATCAAATCATATTTTTTTTGATTTAATGCTGTAAGAACTTCGTCCCCATCACCAACTACATCAGCGTGATATCCCATTAACTCTAAAGTTAAAATTGCAGTTTTTTGATTAATCTCATTATCTTCAGCGAGTAAAATTTGTAATGGAATTCGTTCTGCCAAATCCTTAAATGATTGATCCCTTTGTGTCGGTTGTATTGGTTCAGAAGAACCACCAATAATAATATTTTTAAGTGTATGAAATAGAAATTCTTGTTTTACTGGTTTTGGCAAATAGTTTGAGATAATTTTATATGGGTCCTTTCGTTTAAAATTACCTTTTCCTACAATAGTCATCAACAAAATTGAAATTGAATGAACACGTTGTTGCACTTCATAAGCAACATCATATCCTTGCAGTTCAAGAAAGCGATGATCTATAATTGCAAGATCAAAATCTCGATATTTTTCTAAATGGTTAATTACATCAACAGGAGAAGAAAAAGTTGTAACTTTCATTCCCCAAAATTCACAATGATACGAAATCATTTTTGCAAATTGTGGTTCATGAATTACAACCAAAATCCTTAAATGTTGAAAGTCTTGATGGTTTTTTGTTAAAAATTCTTTTTCATCAAATGGTGTAAAGTCTAATTTAATTTGGAATATAAAATTTGCACCTTTTTCAGGTTCACTTTCAATCCAAATTTTACCTTCCATTAATTCAATTATTTTTTTACAAATTGAAAGCCCTAGTCCAGTTCCACCATATTTTTTTACCGTTTTTAAGTCACCTTGTGAAAACGATTGAAATAGTAAATTTTGTTTCTCTTCAGAGATTCCCATTCCTGAATCTTGAATAGAAAATTCTAATTTTATTTTTCCCCAATGCTGTTTAATCGTTTTTACTCGAATTGTAATATTACCTTTTGGAGTAAACTTAATAGCATTGCTCAAAAGATTACTAATCACCTGTTGAAGCCGCCCTTCATCTCCATTTAAAAAACTAGGCACATTTCCATCAAACCATGAGATGATTTCAATATCTTTCTCACGAGCTTTTCCTGAAAAAAGATCAACTGTTTGATCTATACAACGTCGGATATCAAACGGTTCGCTATCTAACTCTAATTTTCCTGCCTCAATTTTTGAGAAATCTAAAACATCATTAATAATTCTTAGTAATGTACTACCACTGGACTTAATTGTTTCAGCTAATTCGTGTTGTCTTGGTAAAAGATTACTTTCTAATAAGACTCTAGTTAATCCAATTACTCCATTCATAGGAGTTCGGATTTCATGACTCATATTTGCTAGGAATTCTGATTTCAATTTAGTTAAGTACTCTGCTTCTTCTTTTGCCTTAACTAACTCCTTCTCCATATTTCTACGAATTAATGCACCCGCAAAAACTTCACCAATTAACTTAAATAAAGCAATATCTTCTTCATCCCAATCATGAGTACGGCTATAATCAAAACCAATAATTCCATAAATTTCGTTATGTTGAATCAGAGGAATTGCAACAAATGACTTTAACTCTGGATGAAAAAAAGATGATGCTTTTTTCTTTGCTTGTTGAATATCAGGACTCAAAGCAATCAAAAATTCACGAATTTGCAATTCTTGAGGACTCCAAGGCAAATGGTGCATTTTTAAACGATTAAATCGAAATTCTTCTTTTCCACTCCACAACCATTTTTTAGTAAAACTTGACCAATCTTTTTTGGACAATAATATGTATGCTCGATCAACTTTTGCTAGTTCACAAAGTTTTTGTAAACTTTGATTCACAACATCATCAAAGTGATCAACAGGTGTTCGAATGAATTCTCCAGAAATAGCCGCAATTAACTTCTCAATTTTTAGCCGAAATTCTCGAATTCGAATTTGTCGATTTTTTTCTGTTACATCTCGAAGCCAAATTTCTATGGCAGATTTGCCTTGGTAACGAACATAGGTTCCCGCAATTTCTACTTCAATATTTTTGCCAGGAATCTGAAGTCGTTCTTCTTCAAAAGGAGATGTTATTCTTTGAGAAATGATTTTTTGAATTCTTTTGGTGACATGCTCTTTTGATTTAGGATGAACAAAATCAAGAATAGGTTTTCCAAGAACTCGATCAAAGTGATCAGCTCGCAAGCCTAACAATTTCATTCCAGCAGGATTGATATAGGCAATCTGTCCTTTGCATTCAATTAAAATGGCTTCAGGAGAGTTTTCAACAATATCCTTAAATTGTTCTTCTTTTGCCGTATTTGCAATTTCAACTTTTTGTTGTTTATTAATTTTTTCCTTTAAAAGTTGAATTTCTCGCAAGCGAACGTAATTTAAGACACGACCATGCAATTCAATTTCATTAATAGGCTTTACAATGTAGTCATTGACACCATAAGAAAAAGCTTTTTCAAAATCATCAAGCTGATTTTTAGCCGTAATTACAATGATAGGGAGAATTGAAGCATCAAACTGACTACGAATTTTTTGGCAAACACTATGCCCATCCATTTCTGGCATCATCAAGTCAAGCAAAATCAAATTTGGTTTTGTTTCTTGTTGAAGAAATTCTAATCCTTCAGCACCACTAATTTTCGTGGTAACATAAAAACCACGATGTTCAAGCTGATGCTTTAAAATATTTAGATTAGTTTGATTATCATCAATAATCAAAATATGAAAATTTTGATTGCTAGACACTCAAGCTCCCGTTCAAGTTAACATAAAAGACTTTGTATTTTGAGCTAAAATATTCTTACCGTTCTTTATTCAGCTTGGAAACTAAATACTCAAAGAAAATTAACTTTGTTATGAGTAAAAAAACAGATCCTTTAATCCAAAAGCTTTATTCAAAAGAAGAAATTAATTTACAAATCCAAGTACTTGCAAAACAAATTAACCAAGATTACAAAGAAAAACAACTACTTATCGTATCTGTTTTAAAAGGCTCACTTCTTTTTACTGCGGACTTAATTCGAGAATTAGACCTTGATGTTACTATCGATTTCATCCAAGCCAAGAGTTATGTTGGAACTGAGTCCTCTGGAGATGTAACGATTATCCATCAACTTCAAGAGAAAATTGCTGATTGTCATGTTTTATTAGTTGAAGATATAGTTGATACTGGAATTACACTTCATCGTATTTATGATGAACTGCAACAACATCAACCAAAGTCATTAGAGATTTGCACTCTTTTAGACAAACCAAGTCGAAGAAAAAAGCCAATTTATGCAAAATATATTGGCTTTGAAATTCCTGACTTATTTGTTGTGGGGTATGGTTTAGATTACAACCAAAAATTTAGAAATCTACCTTATGTAGGTGTACTTCAATTGGAAAATTAATTTTGCAAAAAGTTTTCAAGTTCAGCAACAGAACTTGTTAATGTTGTTTTTTCAAGCTCTTGAGGAGTGCAACGATCTAAAATATAATGAGCACTCCGAACAACTTCTCGCCATCTAGGTTTTTTAGGTAAGCTCTTTAAATTTAGATATTTATCTAGTGTTCTGGTTTTAAAAGTTCCTTGATCTAGATAAACTTTCCAAATTTCACTTTCTTCTGCAAACTCAATTTTGGTTTTTCCCGTAGATTTCTCCCAAATCGTTAATGCTAGAGACATTGTTTTAACACCTAACTCTCTAACATCCTGCTTTTGATCAAGAAGAGAGCTAACTTGTTGATCCTTAACTAATTCGTCTTTATCAACTCTTTTGATCGTATCATTTATCCTAATTCCTTTATCATATAAATTTGCAACTTCAATTAATCCATTTTCAAGTGCTAAAATTTTATTTCTGGTCCACTCAACTCCTTCCAACATTGAGGTAAACGAGTGTTGTAATGGAAATGAATTGCTCATACTTGCATTTTGTTTACTAATAAATAAGGCATAATGTAATGAGTCTTGAATTCTAAAAGAAGATAAAAATACTTGTATATCCTCTATTTTTTGATTTTGCTTTCTTAAAATAGAAGACTCCTCCTTCAATTGAATCTGATAGCTGGAGTACTCTTTTTTGTCTCGAATTAAATGATGATATGTTTCTAAAAAATCTTCAGAAAAAATTAAATCTAAGTGTTGATTTAATGCTTCATTCACAGAAAAACTAAGAACATTTTCAGCTCCTTGATTAAAGAAGGTAATAATTTGATATTCATCAAGCACAATAATTGCGTCTTCTGAGCAATCTAGTATTCGAACTAAACGATGTTGTGCTCCTCTTAGGTCTTTCTCCACCTGTTTTCTTTTTTCTATTTCTTGGCGAAGTTGTGAGTTTTCATTAATTTTCTCTAAAAGTTGTTTTGCTCGTAATTGAGTTTCAATTCTTGCTAACAACTCTTCTTTACGAAAAGGCTTGCTAAGATAATCATTTGCACCACAAGCAAACCCTTGAATGATGCTTTTCACATGATGATTTGCAGTTAAAAGAACAATGGGGAGAGACAATAAGTCATAATTTTCTCGAACTTTTTGACAAACTTCATAGCCATTCATTCTAGGCATCATTAAATCAAGCATGATCAGATCAGGTTCCTCGATCGCAACTATTTTTAATGCTTCTTCACCACTTGTTGCTTCTAAAACATAGTATCCAGCAGATTTTAATAGATTGCTTAAAACCTTAATATTTACAATTTCATCATCAACAATCAAAATTTTCTTTTTATAAAAAGAGTGGTTATCAACTGATTTATTTTCTTTAAACTCATGGTTTTGAATTCGCTCTTCATATTCAGAGGTATTACTTTTTGTTTTCTGTAATTCTTGAAGAAGACGAATTGCGGTTTCTTGCTCATTTTCTTTTTCAATCACTTCAATATCTGAAGTTTTAGAAGTTTTTAGTTCAAAAGAAAAGTTTGATCCTTTTCCTATTTCACTTAAAACATGAATATGGCTTCCATGAAGCTCCATTAATCGTTGACTAATACTTAAACCAAGTCCCGTTCCTCCTAGTGTTTGATCTGATAAATAGTCTTTTTGTCGAAATGCTTGAAAAATTTGTTGCTGATGCTCAGATATAATTCCAATTCCAGTATCAATAATTTCAACTTTTACAACATTATCAATTTCTCTGACACGAATTGTAATTTTACCTTCTGAAGTATACTTAACGGCATTTCCTAGTAGATTAAATAAAACTTGTTGTAATCGCTCATTATCAGCAAGAACAAGTGGTAAATTGGTTGAAACATCTCGAATTAAATCAACTTTTTTTCCATTAACTAGTGGTTCTATAAATCGTAAAACTAAGTCAATCATACTGCGAAGATCTACATTTTGAATAGTTAGTTGAAGATCTCCTTTCTTCATTTTAGAAAAATCTAGAATATCATTGATTAAACTTGATAATCGTCTTCCTGATGATGAAATCATCCATAAGTTTTGTCTCTGATGTTCTGATAAGTTCTCTTTTTTTTCACTCAACATTGATTGAGCAAGACCTACCATTCCATAAATTGGTGTTTTTAGCTCATGGGAAGTATTGACAAGAAATTCATCTTTAACTTGATTCAATTGAAGCAATTGTGAGTTTTTTACTGCAAGTTCATTGCTATAAACTTCAACTTGTCTAAGAGTTTTTGTAAATCTATGCAGAATAGAAAAACTTTTAAAAATTAAAAAGAAAAAGGCTCCAACATGAATTAAATCACGAGTGTGTACAATTAAGAGAGTATAAAGAATATCATTAATTACAGTTGTAAATAAAAATAGAAAACCAATTCCTAAAAGAATATTTACAAGGTTTGGACTTCTCCAAACAACCCTGATCACGAGATATAAAAAATAAATGGCTGTAATTGCAGCCGCTCCTTGAAAAAAAAGAGAATTAAAAGAGTAAGTTTTTGCAGGAAAAAATAAAATGGACATACAAAGGACAAAAGTAATCACCATTGGAATTTGAATGATTTTTTTTGAAAATTCTGGCTGGCCTTTATAAAATTCATAGAAAAAAGCACAAAAGGCAGGATATGAGCAATAGAGCAATAGATACTCAATCATTTGCTGATAAAACCAATTATAATTGGGGTACGCTTGTAAAAGGTATCTTTCTCCAATGATTAAACTCCTTGCTCCGATCAATAGACAAAATAAGCCAAAAAATAATGCAGCTTTCTCCTTCCTTCGAAATAGAAAAAAACTAACATTATAGATTCCCATTACAAAAAGACTTCCAAAAAGCATCGAATCTAAAAATCGAGGAAAAATCTTTAAATGAGCTAAATTTTGGTCTTTACCAATTGATAATGCTCTCCAAGTACCACCATCTTTATGGAAAAAATTTGAAGTTTGAAGAACAATTTCAATTTGTTTCTGCTGAGTAGAAAAACTAACAATACTTCGCAAAAACTTAGGTTTCATTGTTTCTTCTGTTTTGCCTACAATTCCTTGTTGCATGAGTAATTTTCCATTTACCCATAATTTATATGCTGTTGGTATATCTGGAATTTTTAAATGAAACGGAGAATCCAAATGTTTTGAATTTACATTGATTCGGAAACGAAAAGTAGCATAACCTTTTCCATCTAAAATCTTTCCGTTAACTATTTTTCCGTTCCAAGTTCCAGGAAATAAAATAAAATCCTTTTTTTGTACATTATTCAATTGGAAATCTTCAGGAGTATAAAGTTTTTCCCAATAGAATTCCCATTCTCCTCCTAAATGAAAAGCACCTTTTTCTGAAAAATCCCATTTTTCTAAATTAAGTA
>JBNMNM010000060.1:0-10974 GCA_051275585.1 bacterium
GATGGTGAAAAACGCTACACTCACAAGTCCAAGTTCGATCAAGCAAGGTGATTGCATGATTTAACTTTTTACACTCGTTGCACTGCTTGGTTGATGGGAAAAAACGATCTATCTTGTGTACAACTGCACCTGACTTTCTAGCTTGATGCTCAAGGATTTTTAAGAACTCACTAAAACCAAGATCGGAAATCTTTCTACCCCAAGATTTTTTCATCTTATTGAGGTCAAGGTCTTCAAAAAACAAATAGTCGTATTGATCAACTAAACTTTTGGCTAATTTGAAGTGATAGTCTCATTTTCGGTTGGCTACCTTTATATGAGTTCTAGCAAGGTTTAGTTTTGCTGATTCCTGATGTCCTGAACCCTTTTGTTTATTAGAAAACTCTTGGCTTGCTTTACTTATTTCTTTCAGGCTTTCCTTAAAGTACAATGGGGATTGTATATCATCTTCTGTTGATATTGTTAGAAAAGTTTTTAAACCAAAATCAAAACCTGCTGTCTTACCAGTCATGATTCTTTTAATGGTTTCCTTTCCTAAGTCACAACTAAAGAATAGGTAAAAATTACCTAAAGTATCCCTTTTAATCGTTACTGTTTTGATTTCTCCTTCAATTTTACGAGACTTAAAGAACTTAAATACTTTTTTCCCAATACGGATTTTGTTTCCATCAAGTAGCTTATATCCTGATTGTTTTAAGGTGAAGGACATATATTTAGAACGCTTGCGGAATTTAGGTGGTCTTGAATTCTCCTTACGGAAAAACTTTTGATATCCAAAGGCAATTCTTTTCAGGAATGTTTTGTATTGCTTGTGATGGTACTTGTTTCCAAGAAGAGTATTTTTTTCTCTTCTTTAGTTTTGTGATATGGCTTTGTAGTTTAAACTTGTGAATCGACTTTCCAAAAATACGGTAAAAAAAATCAAACATATTACTGATATTCTTAAACTTCATA
The DNA here is from genome assembly GCA_051275585.1 of bacterium. Lineage (GTDB taxonomy): Bacteria > SAR324 > SAR324 > XYD2-FULL-50-16 > JBNMNM01 > JBNMNM01. The sequence goes on from JBNMNM010000060.1 coordinate 955, forward strand.
TTGGTTATGGAAGCAAAGCGTTTCTTTCCCCTTTTATGAGAGATCATAGAATTCAATTTGATCTAATTTCTAGTCAAACGTGGTTTAATCAAAACTTTAGAAAGCTTCTTATTAAAAGAGTTGATGCTATCTATATGCCTGAAGTTCCATCCTTATTATATATTGCTAAACAATTTAAAAAAGAAAAACAAATTCGATTTATCAATCTTCGAGAAAAAGTTTTTCTTTATACTGCTTTTTCCAAAACAAAAAATAATTTCCCACAACGATATGACCAAGCATTTCAAAAAATTAAAGGCAGAGAAACATACTTAAAACTTCTTTCTAAATACATTGATATCAAAAAGCTTTAAATAAAGAATAATCACCTGTTCATGATCCTTGTTCCAATAACCAATCATGGATTTTTTTTACATTTACAAAATTCAAATTCTGTTCTGGCAAAACAATGTAATAACGTCCTTGAAGAGAACTCTGATCTCTCTCAAAAAGATTTTTACTTTGTAAACCACTCCAGCCACCTCTTCCATAACGAATTGCAAGGTGGATATTATCAGACTGAAAATTTGCACAACGATTTGTTTGATCTATTTTTAGAGAAATTTTTGGATTTTTTTCATAAAAAGAGGATAATTTAGGTTTTAACCAATCTTGATAAAAATTAGGCTGAATGCTAATCCCTATAGAATCGTTACGTTTTGAGGACGATGTTTGACGAGATAAAAAACCAGAAATATACGTTATTTTTTCGCAATGAACACATTTATACATATTCGAATTTTTGGGTCGTGATTTTCTTAAAGGTTTTGATTCTTTTTTTCCACACCAATCACACTGCATCCCCATATTACTAGCTTCTTCTCTAGATGAATTATTACTTAACATTAAATGTTCAGCCTTGAGCATTACAAGCACTGAACATCGAAAAACATTAGCATAAGCACATCTAAGCTAATACTATTTTTCTTCGTAACCAGCACCAACATGATCATAAGGATCTAGTCCATCCTCAAGCTCCTGTTTGTAAATTTCTTTATCAATAAAGCTCTCTAATCCACTAGTAAGATACTGAAAAAAATCACGAGAAGAAATAATTCCAATTGCCTTTCCAGCTTCATCAACTACAGGTATATGGCGAAAACCTTTCTCTCTAATGATTTCTGCACATTTTTTTACATGCATGTTTTGATCAACAGAAACAATATCAGTAGTTGCAACTTCACTTACTTTTGTAGCAACAGGATCTTTTCCAACAGCAACAACCTTATTCAACAAATCCCGCTCAGAAAAAATTCCACAGAGTTTATCATTATCAACAACCAAAATTGCTCCCTGATTATGCTTACTCATTTTCTTTACTACATCAGCAACGCTTTCTGAAGAACTTGCCACTGTGAGATTTTTTTTCATTACAGTTTTGATTAGTGCCACAAATATCTCCTTACAAAATAAATTGGATTAACCTAGTTTTACAAACTAAAGGCTAGAATATCATAATATTATCAGCACTGTAATACTCAAAATGCCTCTTTGCCTAGAAAAAATAAAAAAATCAGAAGAGTTTGCAAAAAAAAATCTTATTAATCCAAAAAATATTTTGTTCAAAATTTATATTGAAGAACCCCACCCGTTTCTCGTAAGAAATAGATAATTTCTTTATTTTTATATTGCTTAGATTCGTTTTCTGAAATTGATTGAAGGATTATTATGGCAACTGCACTAGGAAAAGATTTACAAGAATTTTCTGAGATCACAATTCAAATTGCAAAAGATCATCTCCTTTCAAAAAAAGATGGATTTCCTCTTTCTGCATGGAAAAATCTTCACCAAAGTGGATTATTAGGTTTGGACATATTTTTGAAAGATAATGATGAACCATTATTAAAAGCATTTGTTGCTGTTGAAAGCTTAACGTGGGGTGGACATCACTTAGGTTTTTCTTTTTCTTATTATATCCATTTAATTACTTGTTACTTATTCAATGAAAAATTTTCTGATAATTCTAATGTTCAAGAAATGCTTCAGAAAGTAAAAAATGGAGAGTTTGCTTATGCAATGGCGATTTCTGAACCATTTGTTGGAATTCATCCTAAATACTTAAATACTCATGCAATACAACAAGGCGATATTTGGGTTTTAAATGGAGAAAAAACAATAGTTAGCAATGGTCCTATGGCTGATGCATTTTTTGTTTCTGCCCTTACAAAAACAAAAAATGGGAAAAATTGTGCAACTATATTTTGTATTCCTAAAGATACCGTTGGAATTGATGTTGAAGAATCACAAGAAACAGGTTTTTTTCAAAACTCTCCTCATGCACGAATTACTCTTACAGACTGTACTGTCTCCAACCAAGCAATTATTGGAACAATTGATCAAGCAATTCCAGAAATTATAGCTCCATTTATTGAATTAGAGTCAATTTTTAGCATTGCCATTGTCAACGGAGCTATGAAGTGGCAACTTCAACTTTTGGTTCTTCAAATTCAAGATCAAGGAATTACAAGAACAAAAGAATTACAAAAAACAGTTGGAGAATTAAAGTCTCATATTCATATCCATCGAATTATTGGGTATGAAATTGTTAAGATGCTTGAAAGTGATAGTAATCATCCTGAATTTGAATCACTCTCTTTATCTTTTCAAACGATTGCACGACACTTCCAAAGTGAATTTCGTAGAGTTCTTAGTCGTTGGAAAATTCATCTTGATGAAGATTTAGATTTGATTACAGATCAAATCAACTCTCTTCTTAGATTAGGTCAAGATGCTTCAATCAATAAATTGAATAAATTAGGAAAAAAGGTTTTTGATGAGTAATTGTGTTAGCAAGGTATTATTGAAAGTTGTCTCATTTTCTCTTTTGCTATGTTTTCTTTATTTGCCCCTGCTATCCGCAAAAACAATTATTGTCTCTCCAAAAGAGAAAGAAGATCGGGATTTTATTCGTCATCTTTTTCGTGATGAACTCTATTATTCTGCTCAACGAGAGGCAAATATTTATCTGAAAGCTTATACCAAAGGAGTTTTTAGAGCTGAGTCTCATTTTATTCTCGCCCAAATTTTCCTAATTGAAAAACAACCTCAAAAAGCCTTACAAAACTTTGATGCTGTTATTCAAAAATATGCAAGATCTCCTTACCTTGAAGATTCTTTATTTCTAGCTGGAACATTGCGTGTTGATTTAAAACAATTCATTGCAGGGAAAAAGAATCTACAACAACTTGTTACTCAGTTTCCTAAAACACCACTACGCAAAAAAATATCTTATGCTTTAGGAAAAATAGCATTTCATGAAAAAGATTGGAAACATGCGGAACAATATTTATTGCAAGCAAGCAATTCCAAAATTACAAAGAAGGGAAAACGGCAAGAAGCTCAATATTTACTTGCTTGGAGTTTACATTCGCAAAAACTCCACCAACAAGCTGAACCTTTATTCACTAAACTAGTAAATGGTGAATTTACAACAGCTCAAAAAGCCGCAATGATGTTTCAAATAGCACTTTATGCAAGAGATCGAAAAGAATTTCAAAAGGCGATTACTTTATTAGAAAAGCAAATTAAAGAGTTTCCTGACGAACAATTTCAGTATCGTTCTCAGTTTTGGATTGCAGAACTAATCTATCTACGCCACCAGAATAATCCTAAACAAGTCCTAGTAAAAGAACAGAATTATGCAATTGATTTATTTACAAAGAACATAAATCGAGAAAAACCAATTGAGGCTGTTCGAAGTCGTTATCATCGAGGTTGGCTCTACTATTATCAAAAGAAAACATTCTTTGCTCTACATGATTTTCGATGGCTTCAAGAGAATCACAAAGAATACAAAAAAGACCTTGATTTGACTCTCATTCGTAGTCAATTTTATGAGAAACGAAAACGATGGAAAATTGCAAATAAAATTCTACAAAATGGAGTTACAAGTCATCACTCAGATAAAGGAAAACAAACTATTCTTTATCTTCGGATCGTTAGGAATTTAGTCTCGTTAAAACAATGCCGTGTTTTACTAAAAACAATACAACAAGTAGATTTTTCAGAAGCTAAAAAACATATTCAAGAGTTAGAAAGTTACCGTGGAGAGTGTTATTACAAGCAAAAAAAATGGAAACTTGCAATTCAATCATACGAAAAAGTAGGTTTGAATTATGAATTTTCTCGTATGATTTATCCTCACTACTTGTATGCTTTAAAGAAAAATAAAAACTGGAAGCGGGCATTACAAATTATCGATCAAGGCTTAACAAATCCAAAATTAGGAACAGCCTCTCATTTACTGAATCAAAAAGCAGATTTTTTACTCCAGCTAAAACAGTGGAAAAAAGCAAAAATTACATTGCAAAGAATCTGGAGAAAATTTCCGAAAGAGAGGGAAAATAGTGCAGTTTTAATCAATCTTGCTGTTGTTTATGACAAATTAAGAAATAAATCTCGATCTACATGGTATTATGAAAAAGCTTTAAGCCGAGTTCCAAAACGTCAAAAACAAATGCGATTATCAATCATTGATATTTTAAGAACTCGTTATGAAAAACAGAGGAAGTATAAAAAATTAGTTTCTTTATACGAAAAATCAATTCCTTTGCTTAACCATAAACAAAAATTATCAACAACATTGTATATTGCAAAAGCATGGAATTTTCAGTTAAAAAATAAGAAAATTGCTCGCCGATGGTATCTAAAACTGCACTTAAAAGGTGATACTCATATTCACTATGAGGCTTCTACTTTATTAGCTGAAATGGAAATTGGGTTAAAACGCTATAATACTGCAATTCGTGTATTAAAAAAGCTATCAAAACGTCCTATTCGTAATACTCGATGGTATATTCCAGTACATCATCGTTTAGCTCAGATTTATCAATTCCGAGAAAAATGGAAACTTGCAGCCTCACACTATAGCATTGTGGCTCGTCGTGCTAGAAATCGTAAAACTCGTAAAGTCGCAAAAGAGCAATTAGTTCAAATCAAAAATTTTCTATCTATCGAGCAATAACACACTCAAAAAAAAAGGAATATTAATGTAATCATTAATATTCCTTTTTTCTAACACAGATTTTGGATATCACTAAAAAAAGCATTATTTTCGATAACACCAACCTATTGATAATGGTTTACACTTCCTCTTATTTATCCAAATTGCATCCCCTAATTTTGTTCTTAATAAATAAGATCGTCTTAAATTAGCTCGATACAAATTTGCTTTTTGTAAGTTTGCTTCTTTTAAATTTGCTTCTTTTAAATATGCATTTCTAAGATTAGCACCTTCTAAATTAGCACCTTCTAAAGATGCTTGAGATAAATTTGCCTGTTTTAGGTTTGCCTGGAAAAAATTAGTTTCTATTAAATTAGCTCCTTTTAAATTTGCTCGAACTAAACTTGCTTTTTGTAGGTTTGCTTCGCTTAAATTTGCACCTTGTAAATTAGCTTGGTAGAAATTAGATTTTCCAGCATTGATTTTAAATAAATTTGCTTTTTTTAAGTTTGCTCGAACTAAATTTGCTTTGAATAGTTTTCCTCTACTAAGATTCGCATCAATCAAAATAGCTCGATGTAAATCCACACCTGAAAGATTTGCTTCTCTAAGATCAGCTCCTGTAAGATTAGCTCCCCCAAGATTAGCTTTTGTAAAATTTACACGAATTAGTACTGCATTTGTTAGATTTGCACCTTTTAAATTCACTTTTCTTAAATTTCGCTCTCGTAATTGTACATTACTTAAGTCGCAATTTACACATTTTTTTGTTCTTAATAATCTTTGTAAATCGGCCTGTTTATAAGCATATATTGAATTACTAATAAATATACTTAAAATAAATAATCCTATTACCTTCACTATTTTATCCTAAATAAAATCAATATAATCGAAAAATCAGTCCTCTTTTCGATGGTTAGGTTTTGCAATTATTTTTTGTAATGATTTATAAATTTCTGACCGAATTGTATCCTTTAAAACCTTATTTCTTAATACAATGGTTGCATCTTGTGCATACTCAGGTGTGATATTATTCATTGTTAGTGCATAGATATCTTCTGTACATATTGGACATTGATCAAACCCTGGATATCCTGGTACAATCTCAAACATTTCTTTAATTACACGTTTTTCATTACGATTCAGAATGTTGTGTAATAGTGCTCCATTCAAACTTGCAGGAAGAGATTTTTGTTTAGATTCGATTAAAACTTCAAGGTTTATTTCTTTTTTAGATTGAGGTATTTCAAGTTTTTCAGCAGACTTAGATTCACTTGCTAGAGAGGAGTTTTTTATTTCAGTAGGTTTATTTTTTGGGTCTTCATTAATTAAAAAATCGTTTCCTAGATCAATTGGAATAGAAAAATTTTCAGAAGCAGATATGTTAGAAGTTTCTCCAATAAGTTGATTGATTGAAGAAATAATTGAGGTTAACTTTGTTTCCTCTGCATTATCAGATCGTTCAACTAATGTGAATAGTAGATCAACTCCTTCATAAATCCGATCAATCACAACTGTTGATATCACTAAATCTCTCTCTCTTAAAGCAACTAGTATATCTTCAAGAGAGGAGGAAATATTTGTAATGTTGTGATAACCTAAAAAACCTGAATCTCCTTTAATGGTATGGATTCCCCGTAATATTTGATGAAATACTTGCATAGGAGGTGCATTGATATTCTTATAAAGAAAATCTAATGATTGTGATATACTATCTAAAATATCATTTGATTCTTCTACAAAAGATTGAAGCACCGCAGGTGATAAATTCATAACCCTCCCATTCTATTTAAACAAATTATTCAGGATCCATTCGGATAAGTTTGGTTTTTTCTTTTACAAAAGATAATGTATTGATTTCATCAAGTGCATTTCGTACATTTTTTTCTTTTGCTTCATGAGTTACAAAAACCAATGAAACAGGCACTTCAGGTGCATGTGCTTCTGTTTTTTGAATTACAGAACGAATGCTAATATCATGTTCACTTAAAACAGTTGAAATTTTAGCAAGTACACCTACATTATCCAATACAGTAAATCGTAAATAATATTCTGTAACAATTTCCTCAATTGAGACTAAAGATATTTCTTGTAAATTTTCTTTAGTTACAGATAAAGGAAAAGAATGTTTTTCTTGATCTTTAGTTAAAGCTAATGCGGCATGAACAACATCTCCAACAATAGCAGAAGCTGTAGGATGTGACCCTGCACCTTGTCCGTGAAGAACAGATGACCCTACAAAGTTTCCTGTGGTATGAATTGCATTAAAAGCACCGTTAACAGAAGCTAACATGGTTCCATCTGCAACCATTGTTGGATGAACTCGACCTTGAATTCCTTTTTCTGTTTTTTTAGCTTTTCCTAAAAGCTTAATTCGATATCCTAATTCATCTGCATTTTTGATATCAATGGGTTCAATTCCAGTGATTCCTTCAACAACCAAATCATTATAGTCAAAAATTCCACCAAAAGCGATATCCATCAAGATAATTAATTTATGTGCGGTATCCATTCCTTCAATATCAAAGGTAGGATCAGCCTCTGCATAACCTTTATCTTGAGCATCTTTTAACACATCATTGAAATCGGCTCCTTCTTCTGTCATTCGACTTAGAATGTAGTTTGCCGTTCCATTAATAATTCCTGATATTTCTAAAATCTCATCACCAGAAAAGCCATCTGTGAGAGTTCGAATAATAGGAATTCCACCACCAACACTAGCTTCAAAACCTAAAAATCCAGAAGATTCATAAGCAGCATTAAAAATCGATTTTGATTTCTCAGCAAGTAGTGCTTTATTAGCAGTAACAACTGATTTGCCTTGTTCTAACGTTTTTACGACAATTGTTTCAGCTAAATCCACTCCTCCAACAACTTCAATCACAATATCAATATCTGGATCATCAAAAATACTTTTTGGATCAGAACTAATTTCAATTCCAGAAAGATCAATACCACGATCCTTATTTATATTTGCAACTACAGCCTTTGTAATCCGCAGCTCTTTACCAATTCGATTTTGAATTAGTGTTTGATTTTGTTTTAGTAGTTCAACAACACCTACCCCAACATTACCAAGCCCAAATAATCCAACAGAAATAAAATCTTTCAATGTTAAACTCCTTAAGAAGTTTAGGAGATAGTAAAAGTGTTAAAGTATGCCTTACTCTAGGGATTTCTTCTTGTTTTATCAACCACTCGATTTTTTAGGAAATCAGCCTTCATCTGAACTAATTTCTTCTCGTGCAATTTGGGCAAATAGATGATCAATCAAAGAACTCTCAAAATTACTTTGATCTAAGAGCTTTTTTTCATTTGGGTGAATATAAAAATAGTCCGTACTCTTATCAGAAGTTGTTGTAATATTAATTGATTGTGGAATAATCTGAAGTTTATCAAATGCTTTTAAAATTTTAAAAAGAGTAAATGACGCATCTCCAAAAGAAATTTTTACTGCAACTACATTTTTCCTTTCTCGAATAAACTCATTCTCTTTTTCTTGAATAACATAGGCTTTTTTATCTTCACGATAATAATTTACTAAAACACTAGAATCAGTACTTTTCCATTCTTTTTCTGTTAATTGTAATGGTGGTGGAGTCAGTTGTGATACTACATTTTGAAGCTCTGCAACAACAATCTTCCCAATATAAGAAGGAACAGAAATATTAAAATATCCTACATATGCTAACTTTCCATCTCCATAATCAACTAGATTTACCTTTCCACTAATAATGTTAATTTCTTTTTGTCCAAGTGCATAAGCAACTTTTTGTAATACTTGCTCTTTTCCATGACAATGAAAAAGTAATGTATCATATTCTCCTTTGCTTCCTGCAACATAAGAAAAGATCACATCTTCATCACGAAAATTCTCAAAATGAAAAAGTTGTTGAACTAAAACATGGGAGGAATTTGTTAACAAATAACGATTTGGAAAAACTTGGAAAAACCAATTTAAATCTTTTACATCATTTCCTAATAAAGTAATTACACTTTCCCTAGAAATGAGCCTTTTCGTAATTTGAATAAATTGATTTGAATGTTTTTCAATGGTGCTTGGATCAAGCCCTCCAAGAGTTAAATATCGTAAACAACCTTCTAACCCTCTTTTTTGAGATTCTACGTTTTCAGCTTCCTCTACATTAATCTCTTTTAATGGCAGAATTAACTCTTGAAAAAGTCCTTTATTAACACATCGTTGAAGTAATAACTCTAGAAGAACTGAATATTCAAGGTCATCTTTCTTTTTATAAAAGTAATCATTTACAAGACTTACTAAAGAGTTTTTATCTGGCTCACCTTTAAAACCATAAAGAATTTTTAAACTTTCATTAAAAAGCTCTTCTAAACGTTTTGTTTTTCGGTAAGTTTCTTTATTAACACTTTTGTAATCACAAAGATTAACTAGATATAAAAGGATTAGTTTTTTTAAGTCTCGTTGTGCTAATTCGAAAAACTTTACAATCCCAATATCCATATAAGTCGACATCCGACTATATCGAACAACTGATTGATGATGTAATACCAACAAACGTACAAGGTTCATCACATCTTCATCATCTTCCCATCCTAATCTTTTCAACATGTTTGTAGAAAGTTTAGGGCCATAAGCTTCATGGTCACGATATGGATCAATCTTTCCTAAATCATGGAATAATGTAGACCACTTTAAAGCAAATAAATCTTTAGGTGTAATATAAGCCCACAACTCAGCTTCTTCATTTTGAAACTTAGTGATTTCAATTTCAACTTCTTTCAGAGCCTTTAAAGAGTGGATACATAGTGGATGTTCATGAACATTTACATTTCTTAATAAGAAACGCATTTTATTTACTTCAGGCAGAATTCGTCCTAGTAATGTTTTAATATGTCCATTTCTTGAAGGTGGTGTTGCAATTTCAATCATCAACGATACTGCAACAGAAGTATAATCCGCAGTAAAAATTGTAAAGAATGCATTCTTGACTTCTTCTTCATCAATCGGATCAGAAAGACGATAAAGCTCATAAACTAGAGAGCAAAATCCTTCTTTAAGA
>JBNMNM010000061.1:0-10820 GCA_051275585.1 bacterium
TATAGGTGCGACTATAATAGATGGTATCTTGCAAGCTGGAATAAACTATAAAAATACAGTTGAGCCTAGAGTTAACGATTATTTAGAAAAGTATTCAGGTATTAAAACAACCAAGCAGTTCAAAGAATTATTAGATGAGATTTCTGTTTCAAAATTAATAAACTGGAAAGAAAGTGCAAAGACTGAACGAATCCAGAAATTAACAGAGTTTCTTTTAGAAGAAGGAATAAATACTGAAGAAGAGTTTGGTAAATGGCTAAATTTACAAGAAAATATCTATAAACTGACACAAATATCAGGAATAAAAAGTAAAACAGCAGATTATTTTAAAATATTAACAGGACATAATACAAGTGCGATTGATAGGCATTTAATAGGTTTCTTAGAAAATGCAGGAATCCATGTTATTGAATATGAAAAAGCTCAGCAAATAATATCTCAAACAGCGAAGCTACTTAATGTAAAGGAATCGCATTTTGATCATAGTATTTGGAAGTATATGTCTGAATCAAAGGGATAATAGGAGAACTTTATCAAGTAGAAAACCTGAGCAGGTGTTGTGTCTTAATTTGATGTCATAGTAATTGAAAAACTACTCATTTTTGGAGTGAATGAGTAGTTTTTCTAAGGAATTAAAACTTTAGATTTGTAGTTTGTAAACTGCATATTCAACTCCGAAAATGGGGTTGATCTCTTTTACTTTTGAAAATCCCATTTTTAAGTACATTGATAAAGCAACCTCCATAATTGGACTGGTATGCAAAGCTATAAATTTGCAACCCATCAACTGTGCCTTTTTAATACACTCTTCAGTAAGTTTTTTTCCAATACCTTTTTTTCTTTGTTCTGGATTTACAATCAACATTCTGATTGATGCCCATGTTGGATCAAAATATTCTTTTGATCCATTTTTAGGCAAAACAATGGCAACTCCTCCAATGATATTTCCTTCTTCTTCCGCAATAATAATTTCAGAAGTTTCTTGAAGATTTGACATCTTTCCAACAGCAGTTTGAAGAGCATTCCAATCACTGTATTGATTTTGGAATTGTTCAAAAGCTTTTATTGCTAATTGATTTAATTGCTCTTGATCTGATTTTTTATAAGGACGTATTTCAATCATTTTAAAAATGTTGTTTTTAATTTTAAATATTTAAGGGAGTGATATTTTCCCTAAACTGACTTGTTTTCTTGCTCCTGTGACAGTTGGAACGTTTGTTGGCGTTCCATTAAATTTTTCATGGGCAAAAATTGCAAATCCAACGGCTTCTTTTGCATCAACTGAAATTGGAGAAACAGAGGAAAATTTTTCTACAGGAATGGAACCAAATAGTTGTTGAAGCTCTTGCATCATAATTGGATGATTTGCACCTCCACCACTGACATAAACCGCATCAATTGGAGGTAAAAAGCTCTGATATGCTTGGTGAATTGAATGGCATGTAAAGGAAACAGCAGTACGAATTAAATCATAAATTGAAATTGTAGATGAATATTTTTCTAAAATTTGAAGAACATACTCTTTTCCAAAGTCTTCACGTCCTGTGCTTTTTGGTGGTTTTTGCTTAAAAAATGGATTTTCTAGTAAATCTTGCAATACATTTTCTGCAATAACTCCTTGTTGTGAATATTTTCCATCCAAATCAAATGTGTCTTTTCCTTGTGATACAACTTCAACCAATTCATTAAGAATCATATTTGCTGGGCCTGTATCAAATGCAATGATTGGAGATGTTATGTTCTTTGGAAGATAGGTAACATTTCCAATTCCACCTAAATTTTGTAAGGCAACGGAACCAGTTCGATTCTGAAATAAAATATGGTCAATATAAGGAATTAAAGGAGCACCACAACCACCCACAGCAATATCAGCCGACCGAAAATCGGAAACTACAGGGATTTGAGTTTGTTGTGCTATGATATCAGCCTCTCCAATTTGTAATGTACTGACCCCATGATGATGATAAATAGTTTGGCCGTGTAGTCCAATCAGATCAATTTTTGGTGCATGAATTTTATTCTTTTGAATAAATTGTTGAATATAATCTGAAAAAAGAAACCCTAATTCATAATTTAAATCGCATACATCTTTGGTAGATCCAGCAAATGTTTGTTGGATTTTTTTGCGAATTTCTGGAGAAAATTCATAACAAGCAAAATCAATCACATTAATTTCTAAGTTGATTCCTGAGCCTTTACAGTGAACAAGAGCAAGGTCAACACCATCAAGTGATGTTCCTGACATTTGACCAATAACAAAACGTTCCTTCTTTTTAAATAATTCTTGCATAATCCTACCTTTTTTTCGGAAATGAGAATTCTCGTTTCTAATGGCTTTTTAATTGCATTTCTAAGCTAAAAATCCTTTCTGACTAAGAATTATTTATGATGTATGACTTTCGAATATAGCTTAAAAAACTGGTTTTATTATGTCCTCTCAAAGTAAAAGAATACTTGCATTACTGATGATTAGTTTTTTCCTGATGGTAGGGAGCCTTTATGCTCAACAACGACCCTCCACTCTACGAAATAAAACAATGAAGCCTAAGAAACAAAAGGTGATGGTGGATACTCTTTACTTGACTAATGGAGAGATTGTAAAAGGAAAAATTAAAGAGATTTCTCCTGATTTGATTGTGATTCAATCTGCTTTAAATTATGGGGAAATATCAATTCCTAGAAGCAGTATTAGTATTATTGAATTTCCATCAGCAGAACGAAAGATGGCAAAAATGTTTGGTATTGGTTATCGCCAGTATAAATCAACATTAAATAACTCAGAAGATAGTTTTAATTATACTACTGATGAATTAAGTTTAAAAACATTTTATAGTGATAAATTTTTCCTAGAGCTTTTATTTGGTTATGGAAAAGTTACTGTTGTTCAAAGTTCAGTAGAGAAAAGTGTTGAAGTATCTTCGAGTCGAATGCGTCTTGGAATGGTTTATAAAAAAACATCAAATATGCTTCATTATATCGGTGTTTCTGCTGGGATCATTCAGGTAAAAGATGATATTAATAGCATTGATGCTTCAGGAACAATGTTTAGTGGTTTTGCTGGTGTCGAGTTTTTCTTTCCAAGCTTACCAAACTTTGGATTCTCTGGTGAAATTAGTATTTCGCAAATTGATGCAGGTGATTACAAACGACAAGAGTTAGGAGTTTCAACATTCCCTTCTTTTTCTATCCACTATTACTTCTAATTTGGGTTGCTTTTAGCCTGTAAATCAGAACCAAACTCACCCAAAAAAGCTAAAAACACTTGTTAAAAATTCTTATATTCTTCATGATCAGGACAATTTTAATACTCAGAAATAGTAAGTGAGTATTAAATGACCATGACATCAACTATTCAGTTTCCCTCAACTAGTTTATCCTGAACAGCAACATTCCTGAATGTATTACTGATTTTGCGAAAGATCGTCTATTCTGAGAATCAGCTTCAGGTTAGACTGTTTATTAAGTTTGCAGACTAAGGCGAAGATGGAAGCAACTGAAACATCCACGATTGAAACTCTAGATAAAATTGTAGTACGGTTTGCTGGAGATTCTGGAGATGGTATGCAGCTCACAGGAAATCAGTTTACTGGTTCTGCTGCAATTTTTGGAAATGATGTGGCAACTTTGCCTGACTTCCCCGCAGAAATTCGAGCACCTGCTGGAACGATTGCGGGCTTAAGTGGTTTCCAACTCCAGTTTGGGCATACAAAAGTCAATACTCCTGGTGATTATCCTGATATTTTAGTGGTAATGAATCCAGCAGCATTAAAAGCGAATATTAAGGATGTTCCTGGAAATGGAATTATCATTATTGATAAAAATTCATTTACTACGAATAATCTTAAAAAAGCTGGTTATGAGAATAATCCATTAGAAACAGGTGAACTTGATTCTTTTCGGACTCATGCTCTTCCAATTACCTCTCAAACTCTGAAGACTCTTGAAGATTCTCCACTTCCTAAAAAATCAAAAGAAAAGTGTAAAAACTTTTTCACATTAGGAATTGTGTTTTGGCTTTTTGAGCGATCACCAGATCATACTATTGATTGGTTGAGAAAGAAATTTGTAAAGCTTCCAGATGTAGCTGAAGCAAATATCAGAGCCCTGAAAGAGGGAATGATATATGCTCAGAATTCTGGCATGGGACATATTCAATTCAATATACAACCTGCAAAATTACCTCCAGGAAAATATAAAAATATTACTGGAAATACAGCTATGGCATTGGGTGTTGTTGCTGCGGGTCACTGTGCTGATTTAGACGTAATGTTAGGAGGATATCCTATTACTCCTGCATCAGATGTTTTGCATAACTTAGCTACCTTCAAGAATTTTGGTGTAAAAACATTTCAAGCAGAAGATGAAATTGCTGGTATTACATCTGCAATTGGTGCTTCCTATGCTGGACGTTTAGGAGTTACTCTTTCTTCAGGGCCAGGAATTGCCTTAAAAGCAGAAGCTCTTGGATTAGCTGCAATGGTGGAACTTCCATTACTTGTGATTAATGTTCAACGTGGTGGACCTTCAACGGGACTTCCAACAAAAACAGAGCAATCTGATTTATTGCAAGCAATGTACGGAAGAAATGGGGAATGTCCTATGCCTGTACTTGCAGCAAAAACTCCATCAGATTGTTTTCACATGGCAATTGAAGCGGTAAGAATTGCTGTTAAATATATGACTCCAGTATTTCTTCTTTCAGATGGATACCTTGGAAATGGATCTGAACCATTTTTAATTCCAAATGTTGATGATTTACCAGATATCAGTAAAGAATTTCGTACTGATCCAAAGGATTTCTTAGTTTATGCAAGAGATTCTAAAACATTAGCACGAGACTGGGTAAAAGCTGGAACTCCAGGTTTAGGACATCGTCTTGGTGGATTGGAAAAGGATTTTTTAACTGGAAATGTAAGTTATGATTCAGAGAACCATGAAAGAATGGTTCATATTCGCCAAGAAAAAGTTGATAATATCGCAAATGATATTGCTGATCTTGAGATTTATGGAGATCAAGACGGTGGTGATGTTGCGATTATTGGTTGGGGATCTACATTTGGTGCAATTCAATCAAGTGTTGATCAAATGAGAAGTGCAGGGAAATCAGTTTCTCATATTCATTTTACTCATTTAAATCCATTTCCAAAAAATACTTTGGAAGTGTTAAAAAAGTTTAAAACACTTGTTGTAGCTGAAATGAATCTTGGTCAATTAAGTCAGATGATTGGAGCCAAGTACGCATTACCAGTGATTCCACTAAATAAAGTTCAAGGAAAGCCTTTTCATGTACGAGAAATTTCCTCGTTTATTGATAACTTGGAATAAGCCGATAAGAGGAGACCATGACAACGATACCAGTATTGAAAAGAAAAGATTTTACTTCAGATCAAGAAGTAAAGTGGTGTGCGGGTTGCGGTGACTATGGCGTACTTGCATCCACAACTAATGCTTTGGCCAAAATAGGAAAAGCTCCTGATAAAAATGTTTTTGTCAGTGGGATTGGATGTGCAAGCCGTTTTCCTTACTACCTTTCCACGTATGGTTTTCATACCATTCATGGTCGTGCCCTTCCAATTGCTACAGGAATGAAAGTTGCGAACCCTGATTTAGCCGTATGGGTAGTAATGGGTGATGGTGATGCGATGAGTATCGGAGGAAATCACTTTCTTCATGCAGCAAGACGGAACGTCAACGTAACTGTGATTATGATTGATAACCAGATTTATGGTTTAACAAAAGGGCAATTTTCTCCTACTTCTGAAGTTGGAAAAGTGACTAAAACTTCTCCTTATGGAAGTGTGGAAAGTCCAATTGACCCTGTAAAACTAGCAATTACAGCAGGAGCAACTTTTGTTGCTCGTACAGCAGATAGATTTGGTGGATTAACAACTGACTTACTTTGTCAGGCTTATGAACATCAAGGTTTTTCTTTTGTACATGTAATGCAAAACTGTGTAATTTTTAATGATAAAACATTTGCAAAATATACAGGAAAAGAAAAAAGTGAGAATACTATTTTACTAGAACATGGAAAACCAATGATCTTTGGAAAAGATGCTGATAAAGCAATTGTCCAAGATGGTTTTACACCAAAAGTAGTTTCTGTAAATGACGTTGAAAAGTCGCAAATTTTAGTTCATGATGCATATTCTCAGGACGAAAATTTAGCATTTTTCCTTAGTTCATTAAAATCCCCTCTTCCAATTGGTTTATTTCGACAAGTTGATCGTAATGCTTATGATCAAGTTGTAGAAAAACAAACTCAAGATGTACTTGAGAAAAAAGGAAAAGGAAATTTACAAGAGTTACTTAATAGTGGTGATACTTGGGATATAGAATAGTAAAAAATACTTAAAAATAGGGAAAGAGATTCTTCTCTTTCCTTATGAACTATTCCTCATAAAGGTCAGCGTGAGTAAGATCATCATTGTTGATAGTCAAGAATCGAGTAAAACTGCACGGTTTTGGAAAAAGCATCGTAGTTTAATTTTTTCAAGGCTAAAAAAAAGTTCTGTTCATATCACAGATTCCTTGCAAGAAATCCCCTCAAATATCCAGCTTTACCAACAGATTATTCTTGTTGGGAGTGATTCCTTTTTTAGTCGGATCATTACTTTAATTTATCCACTAACTCATACTTTTAATCGAAAGCCTTCATTCGCATTTATATCTTCTGAAAAAAATTCTGCAATTGCAAAAGGATTGCATATTCCTAATCAATTAGATTTATACCTGCAATCAATCCAAGAAGTTAATTCCATTCCTTTTGATGTTGTAAAATGTCATTTTCTTGATATGGAAGGAAACACAAAAGAACATATTATGTTAAATGATGCTGTTTTTGGTGTAAAACCTATGCAGTTTAAATTCTTGATGAATAACCTAGTGAATCTATTTGCAATGAATTGGTTAGAGAAGAAGCCTTCGAAGCATATTGAAATTCATGAAGGAATAGAGCATGTTTTTTCTGGAAATTATTTATTTTCTTTTTTGTTGCTGGGAAATCAGGTTATAAATGGTCCTAAAATTAAATATAGACCAAGAATAGGACTTCGTAATTTTGATTATTTACAATGCAACCATGTTATTAAAAAGCTAAGTGATTTTAAACAATGTTTTTCTAGCCAAAATATTGAATGGAAAAAACAAATTTTTCATCACTCAAGTGACAAGTTAAGGGTAAAAGGAACAGGAAAAGGGAATTTTTTAATTATTGATGGCAATTGGCTTGGAAAATTACCTGCAAAATTTGAATTAATTCAAAAAGCATTTGATGTAATTTCATATATGGAGCCTATTCATATCAAACCACACTGGAATAAAGAACAACCGATCGTTCCTTTTTTGGTGCAACCTGCTAGAAAAAAAACCTTCTGAAGGCTCTATTTCTTAGGCGATTAGCTCTAATTTTTCAGATACTCAAAGTATAAGGCTATGATTTTTTTTGAAAAATATTGATTTTAAAGGTATTCATAGCTACCTTTGGGCAAATGTCTTTGAAAAATATAAACTTTAACTGGTTGTAAACACATGGCAGACTATAAAAACTTGGTTGAAATGCAGGAAGATGCCTGCAAAAAGTTCAAGAATAAACCTCTATTTGGAACCAAAAGAGCTACTGGTTATGAATGGATTAATTATGGTGAGTTTGGTGTTTTAGTTGATCAAATGAGAGCAGGTCTTGCGTCTCTTGGTGTTGAAGCTGGAAATAAAATCGCAATTATCTCTAAAAATAGTTACGAATGGGCTTCTATTGCATATGCAAGTTATGGTCGTTCTGCTCATTATGTTCCAATGTATGAAGATCAGTTAATCAAAGACTGGGTGTACACTATCGAAGATTCAGGAGCAAAAGTTCTTTTTGTTTCTACAGATGAAATTTTTGAGAAAGTGAAAAACCTTCCAAATGAAATTGATTTTTTAGAGCATGTAATTAATATTAATGGTTCTAAAAATGATTCAAATTCATATTTAGGTCTGCTTGAAGCTGGAAAAGCAAACCCTGTAGATTCAATTTACCCAGATATAGATGAACCAATGGGTTTAATCTACACTTCTGGAACTACTGGAAAACCAAAAGGAGTAGTCTTAAGTCATGGAAACATTCTTAGTAATGTAAATTCTATGAATTCGATTATTGATGTAGAAGTAGGAGATCGATCACTTTCTTTCCTTCCTTGGGCACATGTATTTGGACAAACAGTTGAAGTACATTGTCTAATTTCTTCTGGTTATAGTGCAGGGTTAGTTGATGACGTATCTAAAATTGTAGATCGTCTTGCTGAAATCAAACCAACTATTCTTGTAAGTGTACCAAGAATCTTTAATAAGATTTATGATGCAGTTGCTACAAAAATGAAAGATGAGGGTGGACTTGCTGAATTCCTTTTCAACAAAGGAATGGATGTAGCTACTCGGAAAAAACAAAATCAAAAAGTTAACTTCATTGATAACTTGCTTTATATGCTTGCTGACAAAATTGTGTTCAGTAAAATCCGAGGAAAATTTGGTGGAAATCTAAAGTACGCAATTAGTGGTGCTTCTGCTCTTTCTAAAGAAGTAGGACAGTTCATTGATAACCTTGGAATCATTGTTTATGAAGGTTACGGACTAAGTGAAACAAGTCCAATGGTTTGTGCTAACTCAAAAAGTGGTCGAAAAATTGGAACTGTTGGAAGAACAATCCCTAACGTTCGTGTAGTACTGGATAAAACTGCTGTTGGTGAAGATAGCAACGATGGTGAAATTGTTGTTTATGGTCCAAACGTGATGAAAGGGTATCATAACCTACCAGACGAAACTGCTGCTGTAATGACTGAAGATGGTGGATTTCGAACTGGAGATTTAGGAAGCTTTGATAATGAAGGTTTTTTAAAAATTACAGGACGGATTAAAGAGCAATATAAGTTAGAAAATGGAAAATATGTTGTTCCTTCTCCAATTGAAGAGAAGCTTCAATTAAGTCAGTATATTAACCAAGCTCTTATTTATGGTGACAACAAAATTTATAATGTTGCTATCATAATTCCTGCGATCGATAACTTAAAGAAATATGCGGCTGAGCAAGGAATTCCAACAAATGATGTAAATGCTCTATTAAATAACGCTCAAATTCTTGATTTATTCAAGTCAGAGCTTGAGACATATTCTCAGTCAATCAAAAGCTATGAGCGACCAAGAAAATTTGCTCTTTTTGCTGATGAGTGGACTCCAGAAAATGGATTAATGACTCCAACTCTTAAACTTAAGAGAAAGTTAATTGTTGATAAACATCAAGAACTTTTAAATTCTCTTTATTAGATTGATTTGATTCTACTTCATAGGATTAAGAACTCCTTAATCCTATGAAGATGTTAAAACATTGGAGGTTCTGCTATGTCTTCAACTGTATTAGTGCCATTTGCTGATGGTATTGAAGAAATTGAAGTTGTTACCATCATTGATGTTTTACGACGTGCTGGTGCAAATGTAACTACTGCCAGTATTAAAGAAAAAGACCTCGCTATTACTGCTTCCCGACAAACAAAGCTTATTGCAGATACTCTCCTATCTTCCTCTATTCATCAACCATTTGATCTTATTGTACTTGCTGGTGGTGTTGGAGGAGCTGAAAATTTTCGAGATTGTCCTTCATTAATAGAAAAGATTAAAAGCCATCAAAGTGAAGAAAAATGGTATGCCGCAATTTGTGCTTCACCTGCAATTGTTTTTGAAACTCATGGCCTTTTAGAGGGCAAAGCTGCAACCTGTTATCCTAGTTTTTCAAATCAGCTAAAAAATCAAACAAAAGTAAATGAATCAGTTGTGATTGATGAAAAATGTATCACTAGTCAATCTCCTGCAACTGCAATGGAATTCTCACTTGCTTTGGTCAAATGTTTATTTGGAAGTAAAAAACGATTGGAAATAGGTCGTCAAATGTTATTTTACTGAGGGTTCTGATGTTTCTTGCTAAGTTAATGATGACGTTTGTGCCAGCTAGTTTTTTAGCCGCACAACTAAGAAAACCATCAGGTTTATTTGGAAAATACTTGTTAGCTACAGCTCTTGATAAGAGTAATCATAAATTACACGAATTTATGAAAGAGCAAATACAAGTAAAACACTCAGACTATGCTTTAGAAGTAGGATTTGGCAGTGGAAAAATAATTCACGATTTAGCAAAAATAATACGGCAAGGAAAAATTTGTGGAATTGATTTTTCTGAAGAAATGGTTGAAAAAGCAAAAATACTAAATAAGCATTTTATTAAAATAGGAAAAGTAGAATTACAATTAGCAGATGTTGCAAAAATTCCATATCCTGATGACTTTTTTGATAAAATTTACACAGCAAATACAATTTATTTTTGGTCTAATCCAGTTCTTTGTTTAAATGAGTTACATCGTGTTTTAAAAAAAGATGGAAAATTAGTAGTTGCTTTTCGAGTTAAAGAACAAATAGAGAACCTGCCATTTTCAAAACATGGGTTTACCCTTTATGAAAAAGAAGATGTAGAAGGTTTGCTTAATACAACAGGCTTTCAATCTGCAAAAATTACACTTCGTAAAGAAGCTGATTTTGATTCATATTGTGGCGTTGCAATTAAATAAAGTTTTATGAAATTAAGCATTTGGACAAAATTATTTGTTTTATTACTGGTGCTTTGGACTGGAAGTATCCTTGCTGTGAGAGTTATAATTCCAGAACGTAACCCTAAATTACGTCATCAAGGAAATATTTTAAATGTTCAAGCAGATCAGATTCTAAGGAGGTCTTGTTTTGATTGTCATAGCAATGAAACAAAATGGTCTTGGTACAGTTATACTCCTGTATTTTCT
>JBNMNM010000062.1:0-10618 GCA_051275585.1 bacterium
ATTGATGTTGATACATATTTTTACTAATTCCCTCGTAAATATAAAAAGGCAATAAAATCAGATATATATTAAATATTTTTTAAAAATTTATACCTGCTCAATGTCAGTTACCAATTAGGTAAAGGTTTTTTCTAATTTTGTTTTAGAATATAATTTCATTAATAGCTATTTTATGTCCCATTACTAAGAAAAAATTAGTTTTAATTTTTTAACTTAGAGATCTATCAATACTTTTACCAAATAGAAAAAATGGTTATGGATTGATCCAATTCCAATGTTTTTTCATTCCTGAAAATGTTTGGATAAAACTAATGATATTTTTGATCCCCATATATACAAAAATCACTCGAAGAAAATACAGATCAAATGGTTTTGGAATAAATGGAAAATAGCTATGAACTAACAGAATCAGAATTGCTATTCCTGCAATTAAATCAGGATATGGATGATCACTATGAAGTAAATAACTTTTCATCACACGGCAAATATAATCACCACAATAAAATGCAAGGAAAAACCAAGCACCAACTCTAGAAACATCAAAGTTATAAATTAGAATAGTAAGTGCAAGACTAAGCAATGCAAAAACATTGAATTGTTTAGGGATATATTTAAGGCGAATCAAAATATCAAAAAAGGTTCCAACACAGGCCAAACCAAATAAAACAATAAAAAGCATATATCTTGGATATTCACCAAAAAGAGGTGCGTTCCAAAATGCTAATCCACTTGGAAATGCACATGATCCAAAAAAGATAACGGCTAAAACAACTCCTTCTAAAGAACCAATAGGACCAAAATATAACTCACCTCGTTCTTTTTCCTCCATCATGGTTGCACCAAATGCAATATAGGAAAGCCATAACATCATAAGATAAAGCAAGGTAGACTCTACTTCAAATAGAGAAAAGCAAGCTGTGACCGTGATGGCCATATTATAGAGGTCAAAATAGTGGTCAAGAAACTCCCCTAATGGAGAGCTTGTTTTTGTATTTTTCGCCTGCATTCCATCTAAATGATCTCCAACCACATAAAAATGGATCAGAAAAACAAAAACTCCTCCATACCAAAGAGGATTGGTTGCGGCTCGTGTAATGCTGAAAAGAAGCATTAACCACATCGCAAAGCTGGAAAGTAGTGTGATAAAATTGGCTGTTAGCCATTTTGGAATCAATTTAAAATAAAGAGTTACATAGTAATCTTTAAAGTAAGGAAGCAAAATGGACTTATCAACACAGTTATAGCTATACGGACGATGTGGTGTGGGCATAAAAATTATAGTTTAGAATGAAAAACAAAATGTAAAGAAAACAGATTCTTATTTATAAATGAGAATCAGCTTCAAGAATTTGTGGATAGTATTTTGATTTTAAAACTTGATATTCAT
Source organism: bacterium (assembly GCA_051275585.1). Lineage (GTDB taxonomy): Bacteria > SAR324 > SAR324 > XYD2-FULL-50-16 > JBNMNM01 > JBNMNM01. Next base: position 1,388 of record JBNMNM010000062.1, read on the forward strand.
TTTCAAAATCAACTTCCATAAAAAGTACGTCTTTATCTACGACACAAGCATCCATTTTTCGTAATGACATTAAGTGTTGCGATAAATCTTCATGTTCTGTTTTCTTTTTGGCTGGGCCAAATCCTTTGTATTCCATACTTTCAGTAGGACTGAAAGGATTTCCTAAAAACCAATTTGTTGCTTCTTTTACTAGTTGATGATCTTCAGGAGCGAAGTGAACAATTCCTGTAGCTTCTCCAATACATCGAGCATTTCCAACAAGAGAAGGAGTTAAGCCTTTTCCGATGAATGCAGGTTGTTGATCTTCTCCATAAATCCGAACTTCTTCTGAATCTGTATTGATGTTGCTAGAAATCAACGAAGAGGTTCCACTGATTTTCTCTACATATTCAGAAATCATTTTTTGTTCGTAAACAATATCAGCATCAAGAAGAAGTGTATTTGATACACCATCCAGCGGAGCAAAATCAGAATTCATTGCAAACTGGAAGCTATGTAGACTGCCTGATTCTGCAATATTAGGAGCTGTATTTTCTACAATCATAATATCGCTTTGAGAATCTAGTTTTTCATAAATCTTTTCTTTGTTGTATCCAACCACAACTACAATTTGAGTTACGCCTGCTTCTTTAAGACAATTGATTTGTCTTTCTAGAAATGTTGTTTTTTGCGGGTTATTGTGTGAAACAGGACCAATTTCTAATAATGATTTTGGCATATGTCCAGAAACACCTTGGATTCGGACTCCTTGTCCAGCAGCTAAAATAACGGCTTTAAATCGTCTTTGAGTAGTCAAATGGATCTCCTTTATTATTTCTGGGAAATGTATTTTTTTACTTTCTCTGCAACAGAAGGTAAAACATATTGCTCAATGTCTTCGTCTAAAAATGCTAACTCTCGAACTAGGGTAGAACTAATTGTTGCATAATGAGGTTTTGCAAAGAAACAAACGGTTTCAATACTTTTCTCAATACCACGATTGCCAGCAGCAAGTTCTAATTCCTGATGAAAATCGGAAGTATTACGAAGTCCACGAAGCAAAAAGCTTGCATTTTTTGCTTGAGCGTAACGAACTGTTGCTCCCGAATGATAATCTGTGATGACATTCTCCAGTTTATAATAACGGACATAGTCATTCATCATATCAATTCGTTCTTCTGGAGTGAAAAGATGGTCTTTATTTTTATTAACAGCAGCAATCCAATAAACAGTATCAAATTGTCGAGCGGCTCTTTGTAAAATATCAGCATGTCCCCAAGTAGGCGGATTTGCACTGGTAGGGTATACAATAATTTTTTTTTCAGCCATTTTGAAATCCACTACAAAGAGTATATCAAAAGAGAAAGAATCTAGTTTTGTGCGTTCTGCCTAACAAAACCAAGAAACTTTGGGAACTATTTTTAGAGAGAAAGAAAACTACGATTTGTTGAAAATTTTAAAAATATATCTTGTCGTTGCTTGTTGAAAACTTTAAAAAAGTAAAAATCCTTATTCTTGATTTGTTAGCTTATTCTCTTATTTATCCTTTCAATATAAAGTTATGAAACAACTAATTATTGGTCTTCTTGTTGGTATTGTTGGTCTTGGAGGTTTTTTAGGGTATCAGCACTATCAAAAAACAGTGGTACAAAAAAAAGCACAAACCCAGAAAAAAAGCACACTATCAGAGCAGACTCAAACAGGGCAAACAAAACAAGAGCAAGAAACCGCAAATACACAAGAAACTACAATTGAGACTTTTCAAGAAATTGCTCTAAAAGGAAAACAACTTAATCTTGGAATTCCTACTCCAGATGGAGTGTTAGTTACTCAAAATCTAGCAAATTTTCCAAAAGATATTATTGAAAATCCAACATTAAAAAAGATTTTAACTGAAAAATTCTTATTTTATTATGAAGGAAGTGAGTCACATCTTAGTTTAAAAGGGACATTACGACGAATCACTTTTGAAAACCAGTTAAGTTTTAAAGATCATATTGTAAAATCGATTTTAGATCAGCCCGCAGAAATCGCTTTTTGGAAAGGACATGATGGAAGATTAAGTGAATTTATTATGATTGTTCGGAAAAGTCCTCGTTCAAACTTAATGACACTAGCGTTATCTCTTGCCAATAAAAATGATCGGAGTTTTAAATCTGAAGAAGATTTCTTTATTTCAAAAACAAAGAAAGTAAAAGTCTATTCACTGAAATATGGGAAACGAAAAAAACTCTATTTTACTGGAATTCAAAATCGTTATTATTTTTTTACTCGTAAAAATTTAATGATTTCGCAAGGAACAAGTACTGAAGAACAAGTTGCTGGCTTTAGAAATTTATATAAAAGAAATTTACGACAAGGGATTTTCTCTCCACTATTTGGAGTCAAAGGTTCTTCTGGAAAACATACATTGATTGTAAATGCAAAATACCTCTCTTTTGGATATCAACGGTTTTTTCCAAGTTTAAGAGCATTTAGTTTTACATTTCGAAAAAAAATATGGGCAACAAGAGCTTTAGTTTTAGGGAAAACTCCATATTTAAAAACAGAACAATTATGGAAGGCATTTCCAAAAGATCCTAGTTTGTGTGTTGCTTTGCCTGTTGATGCTTCTCGGGTTAAGTCTGTTATCACAGGTGTGATGAAGCAAAATTATGGTGAGATTACAAAACTAGTAGAATCTGCAACTGGAATTTGCTGGTATCAAGATAGTGGACTATATACACCTCTTTTAGCTGCTAAAGTGAAACCCGTTGTAGTTGCTAAGCAGGATCAGATTGAACAACTTTTTCGTCGAGTAGTTTATGGTAAATCAGGTGGAAATCTGGTAAAAAAGAAAACTCAGGATGGATTTGTACTTGAAAAAGTTTTTACTGGTCGCAAAAAACAACTTAATATTCGATTTGCATACTGGAAAGGTTACTTTCTTTTTTCTTTGAATGGTTCACTTGTTGATCGAGGGGTAAATGTTCTTGAGAAAAAAATGGTTCCTCTATTTGAACAGTTAAAAGGAAAAAAGAATTTTGCGGCAATTATTTTTCCAAAAAATCTATCTGAATTTTTAACTAAAGAGATTACAAGTACATTAAAAAAACGAGATGAAATAACATTCTTGAATAGTGCAAAAACGCACCTTTTTCCTACGCTAAAGAATATTGCAACAATTCCATCGTATGGTTTGAGTATGCCAATAGGAAATCATGGTCAGTATCCAAAATGGGAAAAATTAGAATGGCATTCTTTCGAGCAGTAATTATAAGTCTTCTTTTGGTGAGTTGTTTTGGGTCTATTTCATATGCAAAAGTAAAGCTTACCAATAAGCAAGCTGTTGCATTTCGTAGTTGGATGACTCGAATTATTTATGAGCAGTTTCGTAGAGGGCCTACTCCAAGATGGTTTCATCGAGATTGTGCAGGACTTGTCCGTTTTGCTGCTTATGAAGCAATGAAAAAACATGATCAAAAATGGTTACAAGTAAATGGAGTTAGTAATCGTTATTTACCACCTGAAGTTTATCTTCAAGATAGTCAGAAAGGCTTATTAAATCAGTGGAAAACAAAGGAGAAAAAAACAAGTTCTTTTGTTTCTGCCATTATTTTAGTTCAAGAAAATAGTCAGTATATTTCAAAAGATTTTAACTCAGCACAAGTTGGTGATTTAATTTTTTTTGATCAAGGTGAAAGTCAGCACTTAATGGTCTGGATGGGAAGCTATATCGCATACCACACAGGAACCGTGACAAAGTCTGATAATGGTTTAAGAAAAGTACAGTTACACCAATTAATGAACTGGAGAGACACTCGATGGCAACCAAAAGCAAGCAATCCAAATTTTATTGGAATTTTCCGTTTATCATTTTTACCTTAATTTGCTTCAGTTCGGCAGTACTGGCTCAGGTTCCACCGAGTTACTATAGCAAATTTACAGGGGATAAGTTCTTTTTGCTTTCTGAAGAAAGTTTTACTTCTGATGAAATCGCAAAAGTTCGTTTAGAAGCTCCAGCTAGAAGTGGTGGGTTAGCTGCTTATTCAGGTGTGGATATCACAATATACCAAATTCCTAAGCCCATTGAGTTTCTAAAAAAACAACGGAATTTACATCGTCCAACCATTCCAGGGATTTACGAAGGAGAAGGAGCTGGAAATGCAATCCATTTTTTATGGGATGTTTGGTATAAAGAGTCTCGAATTACGATGCAAAAAGTTTTTCAAGAAAAGGTTCGTGTTCATGCTACAGGAAAAGTTCCCTCATTAAAACAAACAGATCCATATTCTTATCACAGTAATTTTGCTCATAATTCACAGTATAAAAAACTTGCAAAATATCCAGTTATTGGTCAATTCCGTTATCCAATTTGGAAAGCAAAACCAATACAACCTCCTAAAAATACCAAATTAAAAGGAAGCAATATTACAAAAGCTAAAATTGGAAATGTTTATATTCCAATTGGAAAAAGAAAGGCTGGTTTGTATATTGTTGAGGCTGTTATTGGAAAATATAGAGCAAGTACTCTTGTTTTTGTTTCTGATACCGTTGCCATTACAAAAATTTCAGGAAACCAACAATTCATTTGGACTGTTAAAAAGAAAACTGGAAAACCTAGTCCCAATACTAAGATTATGATGTCTGATGGTATTGGTGTGATTCAAAAAGGAGTAACAAACCAAAAAGGCGTTTTAACAACGATTCGGAAAAGTTTAGAGAAGAGTTACTTTTTTGGGGAAGATAAAAATGGAGGTGTTTTTATCTCTGAGAATTTTTATTATGACAGTGAACTTCATAAAACAAAAATGTATGTGTTTACAGATCGACCCATTTATCAACCTGGAGAAAAAGTTTTTGTAAAAATTCTTGGTCGTAAATTTGAAAACTCCAAAGAATCAAGAAGATTAAAAGGAGGATCAGTTAAACTGTCGGTTCTTGATCCAAATGGAACGCCATTAATTGTCAAAACTTTAAAACTCAATACAGCAACAGGTGCAGATACAAAGTTTACTCTTCCAAAACATGCAGGTTCAGGAGGTTATACTCTATATCTAAATTATGCGGATCAAAAATATATCGCATCATTTAGAGTTGCAAATTTTGCAAAACCACACTTTGAACTCGAAGTAATTCCATCGAAAAAAGTGTTTCGTACAGGTGAGTCAATCACAGGAAAAATTCGACTTAGTTACAGCAATGGTGATCCTGTTAAAGGGGCAAAGGTTGAGTTTAAAGCTCGTTCCCAGAAACTAACGGTTGTTGAAGGTGAAATTAAATACTTAGGTCTATTTCCAGTTCAATTAAAGCATCAAGTTTCCACTTCGTCTGAGCAAGGAACCATTGATTTTGAACTTCCTGCAACAAAAGATCCTAGTCGTTATGTATTACGAGTTAGAGCTTCTGATGGATCTTCCTACCGAGTGACTTCAATTAAAGAGTTATTAATTCATGAAGGATTTTCATTTTATAGTTTATCCTCAAAAAATAACTTTTCTAAAGTTGGAGAAAAAATTTCATTTAATATGAAATCTCATTCAATTACAGAAACTACATCAAAATCAGCAAAACCAAGTCATTGGGAAGCTATTCGACTTCAAGATCAAAGCAAGTTATCAGGAAAAATCTCTAAAGCATCATTTCAGATAGCATTTAAGGTTGCTGGAACCTACTCGATTTATCTTAAAGATAAAAATGGCAATGTTTTAGGCAATAAGTCTCATTGGGTTCAGGGAAGTGCTTTAAAAGCTGTTGCTGGAAGTATTCAAATAGTTCTAGATAAAAAATCATATCAGATTGGTGATACAGCAAAAGCATTAGTCACTTTTTCAGAACCAGTACAATCTGCATTGGTAACTTTGGAACGAGATCAAGTTGCAAAACATGGACTTCTTTCTGAGAAAGTCAGTTGGCTTTCCATGAAGAAATTATCAAAACGACAGTGGATTGCAACCATTCCGATTAAAGAAGAATATAGTCCAAATATTACTCTTTCTTTTGTTTATGTGAAAAATGGAAAGTATATTTTTCAAAATAAAGGAATCAAGGTTGATATTCCTCAAGTTCAGATCACATTTAAAACAAAAAAACGAAAGTATCTACCAGGCGAACGGGTTGCTGTTCGTATGAAAAGTACACTCAAAGGAAAACCTGTTCGAGCATGGGTTACTGTGAGTGTTGTTGATGAAATGATTTATGTACTTCAACCTGAGATTGCTCCAAATATTACGGATTTCTTTTATCATCGTCGAAGAAATCAGGTAAAAACTTCTTCAAGTTTGAACTTCCATACTTTTGATGTTGCAACCTCTGCAATGGCGTTTAATTCATTTTCAAGCCATCGTTACCGAGAACGACCGTTAAAATTCCGAGAAGGAGCCAGAAAAGAAGATATCAATACAGCGTTATGGCTTCCAACATTGCGAACTGATAAAAATGGAGAGGTTGTTTTTTATTTTACGATGCCTCAATCCATTACTCGTTGGAGAATGACAGCTAGAGCAATTACAAACGATGGACAGGTTGGTCAGAGAAAACAATTTCTTTCTACAGAAAAACCTGTGTTCTTAAAATGGACAGGGTCAAAAATTTTCCGAAATGGTGATAAACCAAAAACAATACTGATTGCATATAATTCAACAAATCAGTCGAAACAAGTTCGATTTGCTGTTGATGGAATGGGAACCAAATTTGGAAAAGATATTTTATTAAAAACAGGTTCCAACTTCTTAGAACTTCCATTTCAAGCAACTGCTACAGGAAATATCAATGCAAGTTTATTGTTAAATGGAAAAGTTCTTGATGAGATTCAAACAAAAATTACAGTAGTTCCTCGTCGTTGGAAATCTACGATCTCAAGTTCAGTTCCAATTCTTCAAAACAAGGCTGAGATTCCAATTCCAAAAGAAGCTTTTAATGTTCGTCTAAATTTCTCACAAAATAGTTCAGATCAATTTTTGCGAGTTTTAGATAATTTGATTGAATATCCTTATGGATGTGTTGAACAAACGGCAAGTCGACTGATTCCACTAAGTATGGCTTATCAACGAATTGAAGAATTTGGATTATCTTCAAAAATTCGAGATCAACTTCAATCCCAGATTACGATTGATCGTTTGCGATTAGTTCAAATGGCTGGAGCAAATGCTGTTTTTGGATGGTGGGGAGATCAAGCAAAAGGTTCCGTATTTTTAACAAGCTACGCTTATTATGCTGATTGGCATGCAAGTAAAGCATTAGGAATCAAACTTCCTGATAGTCATTGGAAAAAATTACTGGAATTGTACCATAAAGCTGGAACAGAATCAGCTCTTAATCGAAGTCTAATTCTTTGGTTAATGACTGAGATGGGATTACCAACACGAACTTTAATTGATGGAGAGTTAGATCGATTTACATTTACAGATCATATTAAAGGCTCTGATCAGTACCAAGATGGAAATAGTTACATCCTTGAAGAGTCAGCTTCCATTACCAGCAAAAAAGTAGGAGCACTACTTTTATATATTTTGGCAAAGAAAAAAGAGCTGGATGTTAGTAAATATCTTGAAGGTGTTTCTAAATCTATTTTAGATTCTTTTAAGAAGGAAAGTAAAAATCCATTAATTCAAGCGATTGTTTTGTTAGCAAAGTCTAAATCTTCAAAATTAACAGAAGACGATCAAAAGACTGTTTATGAATTACTTCAAAAAGTGAGTGTTCAATCTGCAACAATTGATCGAACGGTTGTTTTACTATTTTTGAATAAGGCGATTGGATTTAAGGCTAAAGCAAAGGGACTCAAAGTAAAGCTACCAAAACAATGGACAAAAATAGGCGACCATTTAGGGCGACCAGTATGGCAATTAAGAAATCGAGAAACTCAAAAGGTTCAATTTCAAGTCAAGACTCTACCTAAGAAACTTCATGCAAATTTACTGTATGACACTTATCAAAAGGAAGAGAGCAAGTTAAAAGTTCAGATTCGTAGACGATTGTATAAATTGGTAAGGGTTGACTCTGAACATGAGTATCAAGCAATTCCTGTTTCAAAATGGGAGGTGAATTCAAAAGATTTATATATTGATGAAACTAGTGTGATTCCAGTTTATGGAAGTAGCTTTAAGTATGGATTATTAGAAATTCCAATTCCAGCAGGAGCCGACTTAGAACTACCAACTCATGGAATGAGCATTCAAACCAAAGGTGGAAGAACAATTTCAGTTTCAGAAGTGCTTTATCACACAGGAGATCAAAGTTATGGAATTCCTATCGAGGAATTACGACGACCTGTTGTGATTCGACAACTGGTTCGATTTTCTCAAAAAGGAAGTTTTGTTGTTCCACGAACTCGATTTTATCGAATGTATTTACCTACAGAAAAAGCATTTGAAAAAGAAGGTCGTAGAGTGATTGTTCAGTAGGAAAAAATTTTTAGGGATGACCTTTTGTTATCCCTAAAAAACTCCATTTTTATAAGATGGTTCCAGAAGGAATCACAGTAATTCCATCCCGAATCCAATAATTTTCTTCTCGTACATCACTAACATCTGGTTTTGGACGAATAATAACACCGTCCCCAATTCGAGCATTTTTATCAAAAAAAGCTCGTTCAATTACACAGTTTTTTCCAATTCCAACTGGTGGTAAATCTTCATCTTGATTTTCCCAACGAGTTAAGGTTTGTTCGCCCTCATAATAATCAGAGCCAAACATCACAACTTCATTTAAACGAGTATTTTCTTGAATCACACTTCGAACACCAATTACACTATTGGTAATGTGTGCTCCTTGAATATCAGCACCTTCTCCAATAATAGAATCATTGATTTCTGATTTTAGAATTCGGCTTGGTGGAAGACTTCGAGTATGAGTATAAATTGGCTGTTTTGGTTCATTCAGTTTAAATTCTGAATTTTCTTTTGTAATTTCAATATTGGCATCAAAAAATGCTTTGATGGTTCCAATATCTTTCCAATATCCAAAAAATGGATAGACTAGAACCCGATATTTTCCTATTGCATCTGGAATAATTTCTTTTCCAAAATCTGTTTTTGTTTTGTCTTTTAAAAGATCTTGGAGAACTTTTGTTTCAAAAACATAATTTCCCATTGAAGCTAGACAATGGTTTGGTTGATACTCCTTACCTTGTGACTCATATAAATGAAGTGGAGCCAGAAAACGTTCAATGACTTTGGGATCTTTTGGTTTTTCAATAAATTCACCAACTAAACCTGATTCATCAACTTGTAGTAACCCTAATTGTGATGCTTCAAGGAATGCTACAGGATG
>JBNMNM010000063.1:0-10514 GCA_051275585.1 bacterium
GCTTTACCTCATTCCTTTTGAGATATTAGAAAAAAAATATTTAGTATTTTCACCGCTAAGACCTTAGTTAAGTACTTAGGCACAAGTAAATCAGTATTTTATATCCATTTAAACCTTAATTTTCAACAACTTAGCATTAATTAAATACTGGATTACTTTATCACTATTACTTAGTCCGGATGTGAGAAAAACCTAACTCTCATTTATTAGGATTGTATTAATCAACTGTAAATCTTTAGTGAGGTTTATCGAGGCTAGATTTTTGTATAGTTCTATAATAGATCTAATTTGTCTTTTTCTAAGAGTTCTATTACAACGTTTTAAATTCGCTAGATTATCTATATAACTTTCCAAAAAACACTTATGTTCAGAATTTTTCGGATCATTGTAGCTCAATTTGTATTTTTACTTGTTTTATTTTTTATTGTTCGAGGAATTTTTCTAGGAGTTTATTGGGAACTTTACAAAGAACTTCCATTTACAGAAATTGCTCTTTCTTTCTTTGTAGGGTTACGTTTTGATCTATCTGTTCTTTGCAAAATATTTGGAACCATCAATTTGGTTTTGTTTTTACCTGCATACTTTCGAAATAAATCACCTTTTTTATGGTTCTTTTCGTTAATTGGTTATTGTTTTTCCGCTACTTTGTTATTTATACAAATTATTGATATCTCTTATTACAGAGTTGTAGGGAGAAGAATTTCATTTGAGTTGTTCACGATGTGGAATGACTTTGATGCAATGGTTCAATTTGTTCTTGAAAATCAAAAGCTCGAATTATTTGGAGCATCAATTCTGCTTTCTCTTTTAGCTTGGTTTTGGTTTCGAATGTGGGGCAAGCTCGTTAAAATTGAGCCTCCAAGAGCAACATCTAAAATTGGAGTTGGAGTTTCTTTATTCTTCTATTTAGTTATCATGGTTATAGGAGCAAGAGGGGGATTTCAGGCAAAACCTATTTTAGAAAGCTTTGCTTTTCGAGGACCAATTTTAGTTTTAGGACATTTAAGTCTAAATGCTCCTTTTACAGTAATGAGGCAATTTACTGCTGGGCAAGTTAGAAAAGTTAAATGGATTTCTAAAAAAGAGGCTCATCAACAAACTCGAAATTTATTAACAACACCAGAAAAAACAACCTTTCCTAAAAAAGACTTTACCTTTTATAGGCAAGACAAAAAAACACATAGCAAAAAAACGCTTGGTAAAAACTATAATGTTGTTTTTATTATTTTAGAAAGTTGGCCAGCTCATAGTATTGGTGTGCTTGGAAGTAAGGTAAAAGGAACAACTCCTCGTTTTGATGAGCTTAGTAAAAAATCAAGATTATACACTCGATTTTTTTCAAATGGAACTCGTTCGATTGAAGGAATTGCATCATCCCTTACCTCTATCGCAGCATTGCCTGATATTGCTCTGATTATGAGTGGGTTTGAACAAAATGCAATGAGTTCATTAGCTCATACATTAACAAAAAAAGGGTACAGTTCAATTTTTCTCCACGGAAATTTTCGAGGAAGTTTTGGACTTCATGAATTTGCAAAAAAGATTGGATTTCAAAAGGTAATCGCAAAAGAAGATTTCAAAGATTATGACAAAAAATGGGATGGAACTTGGGGAATTTGGGATCATATTCAGTTAGAACGATTTAAGAAAGAATTTGATCAAGCAAAAAAACCATTTTTTGGAGTTCTATTTTCATCTAGTTCTCATGAACCTTTTGTAGTACCTAATAAAAAGTTTAATCACTTTACATCAAAAACAAAAGATCACCTTTGGCTGAATGCACTGCGTTATTCAGATTCGGCATTGGGACACTTTTTTGATATTTCAAAAAATGCATCTTGGTATAAAAATACAATTTTTGTTGTTACAGCAGATCATACAATCAGTGGTCGTGCTGATCGAACAATGGATGCAGCTCGAATTCCTTTATTAATTTTTACTCCATCTGGTGCTATTTTACCAAAAATCGATAGTCGAGTAGGAACACAAGTTGATATCATTCCTACAATTATGGATTTTTTAGGAGTAGAAGAACCTCATAACAGTATGGGGAAAAGCTTAATTTCAGAAAATTCAAAAGATCGTTTTGGCTTGTTTTCTTCAGGAACCCTCACATGGTTTCGAGGAAAGTATGTTTACCAGTTTTCAAGAAAGACATTGCTTGGTATTTATGATTTTGAAAAAGATTGGAACTTTAAACATCCAATCAAGGATACACAATCGGCCTTGCATCAAAAGCATATTAAAGAGTACCTTTCATACCTCCAGTCGGCAAATAATGCGATAGTCGAGAATCGTCTTGCACCTAACCAATAGAAGAATGGAAGATTTTCAGGAAGTTCTCTCAAGAGTACTATTAACTCTTGAGAAGTTAAGAAAAATTCTTAAGCATTCAGATCCTAGTGCTGAAGTGAAAAAAAAAGTAGTTTGGGAAAAGTATTTAACCCAAATGACATCTTTGGTCGAAACGATAAAACGTTCAGGAATCACATGGGTTGTACTTGAAAAGGAAGTCATCAAAACCATTCAAGCGGATCACCTACGGGTTCATCCTGATGCACAGCCAATTATTCGAAATCGAGTTTTGAAAGATCTAAATGAAAGACTTTTTCCAAAAGTAGATCTTCCAGATTTTAGTAGTGAACCCAAAAGAAAAAAAATAATTCCATCTGTAAAAAAGAAAAAAGTTTCATTACGAGATACTCGGGAAGATCAATACAAAAAAGATTATTCAAAAAATGATCTTATGGATATGGTTAAAAAAGCCCAAAATCAAAGAAAAGCACGGCAAGAGTTGAGTGTGTTCATTAAGAATGTTAAGACGTTCGGGACGAAACGTTTAGAGAGTAAAATTCAGGCGATTGCAAAACAAGCTCAACAGGAGAAACATTGAAGATTTTAATTTCAACCTCAGAAGCAGTACCGTATATTAAAACTGGGGGATTAGGAGACGTAGCAGGTACATTAGCAACTCATTTTGCTGATGCAGGACATAAAGTTGTAATGGTGCTTCCTCTTTATCAAAAAGTTGATAAGAAAAAATTTGGCATTCGACCCGTTGATGTGATGAAGATTCAAATGGGAGATGCTCTTTTAAGTTGTCGTTTATGGAAAAATACAACCGTTAAAGAAAAAAATCTTGAAGTTTATTTCATTGAGCACAATGAGTTTTTTGATCGTGACCCTATTTATCATGATGGGGTTGATTCTTATGTTGATAATGGAAGCCGTTTTTCATTCTTTTCAAAAGCATGTCTTGATGTTGCAATAAAACTTAAATTTCAACCTGATATTGTTCATTGTAGTGATTGGCAAACTTCATTGATTCCTTTTTTCTTAAAAACATGGACATGGGAAAAAGGCTTTTTTGACCGAACAGCATCAGTTTTAACGTTACACAACTTAGGTTATCAAGGTGAAGCTGATTTATCTTTAGGTGACTTTATTGGTTTAAATCGTCTGCAAGTTCGCTCTGATGAGTTTGAATCTCTAGGAAAACTGAATTTTCTAAAAGGCGGTATTTTTTACGCTGACCATGTTACAACAGTAAGTCCAAAATATGCTCAAGAAATTATGTCAGAACCAGGTGGAAGTGGTTTAAGCATGTATCTTGATCGCCGAAGAGATGATTTAACAGGAATTTTAAACGGAATAGATGAAGTAGAATGGAATCCTGCAATAGATAAACTGATTCCTGCAAATTACACAAAAGATGATCTTTCAGGAAAAGCAATTTGTAAGGAAAAATTACAAGAGTATTTCCATCTTGATAAAAACCCAGATATTCCAATATTTGGTCTTGTAGGCCGAATGGCTTATCAAAAAGGATTAGATTTACTACAAGAGTGCATTCACAATATTTTAAAATGGGATATACAAATTGTAATTTTAGGCTCTGGAGATCCTGAGTTACAATCAACATTTGGTGATTTACCAAAATATTATCCTGGAAAAGTAGGTTCATACATTGGATTTGATGCAAAGTTAGCTCATTTAATTGAAGCTGGTAGTGATTTCTTTGTGATGCCATCAAGATACGAACCGTGTGGTTTAAATCAAATGTTCAGCTTAAAATATGGAACTCTTCCTATTGTTAGAGCAACTGGTGGGCTTTACGATACAGTAGAGAACTATCATCAGCCAACTCAGACAGGAACAGGGTTTCTTTTTGATGAACCAACTTCAAGTGCTCTTGAAGGTACAATTGGATGGGCTTTGCACACTTGGTATAATGAGAAAGAGGCAATTCAGAAGATGCGTGTTCGAGCAATGGAACAAGATGTTTCTTGGCAAGAAGCACTAAAGCGTTATGAACATGTTTTTGAAAAAGCTCTTTGGAGAAGAGATATGTGGTAGTAGCCACTTATTAGAGACAACAACAAAAATAGAAATAAATTACCTTTCCCTAAAAAGGAAAGGTGAAAATTATATCAATTATTTTTTAGTTGCCTCTTCGATCTAAAACCAATTCAGGAAAGTTAATGCTTGTAGAATACTTACCACTTTTAGCTACATTTTGTTTTGTTTTGTTGACTGGATTTTTTTATTTTGGAATTACACAAATCCAAAACAAACGTTTCTCAATAGACGATTCAAATGAAGATGAATTTTATGCTCACACAGTAAAAAAAGCTTATGGTAATTTTTACTTGATTGGAATTCTTATTAGTTTGTTTATGGCTGTTATTCTTGCTCTTTTTCCTTGGATGATTCAGTTACAAACAATTCATTGGGTTGGTTTTTGTGGACTAACTTTTTTTATTTTAATGATGATTCTAGGCTTAGTATATGCTTCAAAACAAGGAGCTTTAGAATGGAAATAAAAAAAGGAACAGAAAATTTTTTTACATCTACAGTACAATCATTAGTTGATTGGTCTAGAAAGCATTCACTTTCTCAGTATCCATTTATGACAGCATGTTGTGGTTTAGAATATTATGCTGCACAAGGCTCTCATAATGATATATCTCGTTTTGGAGTAGGGGTTCCAAAAGTATCACCAACACAGGCTGATTTACTGATTGTTATAGGAACAGTGAATCATAAAATGGCTCCATTGGTTCAAGAAGCTTATGAAAAAATGCTTTCACCAAAATGGGTAATTTCATTTGGTGCTTGTGCTTCAACTGGTGGTTTTTATCAAAATTATGCTGTTGTTCAAGGAGTTGATCAAATTATTCCTGTCGATATCTACATTGCGGGTTGTCCTCCTCGTCCAGAAGCTTTATTAGATGGAGTTCACCAACTTCAAGAACTCATTCAGAGTAAGTAATCAACCTATTAAATTGATCTTGTATGCTTCCTCAAGTTGAAACATCTAGTTTTGCTTTGCAATTGCGAAATATTCTTGGAAAAAGAATTTATGCAATTACCCACTTCCGAAAAGAAGTCACAATCACAGTCTTGAAAAAAGATATTGTGGAAGTGTGTGAGTTATTAAAAGAGCATCCTACTTTTTTATTCCAACAACTGATTGATCTCACAGCCGTTGATTATTTGGGAAAAAATTTATCGTACCGATTTTGTGTAGTTTATCATTTGCTTTCTTTTGCTGCGAATCTTCGCCTCAGAATCAAATGTGAACTCACTGAAGACGATCTTACTGTTCCAACTTTATCTTATGTGTGGAATTCTGCAAATTGGTATGAACGAGAATGTTTTGATCTGTATGGAATCCAATTTCAAGACCATCCAAATTTAAAGCGAATTTTACTTTATCAAGAGTTTCAAGGTTTTCCCCTGAGAAAAGATTATAATATTAATCAGGAGCAACCCATTCTTAAAATGCTGAAACCAACTATCAATAAACCGTCTACAGAAATCCATGATTCTTGAGCTAGATCCTTCTCACCCAACGATCAATGAGCCTATTAATTTAAAAATTAATCTTGAAGGAGAAGAGGTTCTTTCCATTGAACCTGAAATAGGATTTCTTCATCGTGGCTTCGAAAAGCAAGCAGAAAATGCTACATACTTACAAGTTATTCCTTATACAGAACGCTTAAACTACCAATCCAGTATTATTAACAGTATTGGTTATGTAATGGCTGTTGAAAAGCTGTTGCAAGTTGAAGTTCCACAGCAAACTGAATATGAAAGAATTATTCTTTCTGAAATTTCTAGAATTATTGATCATCTAACAAATTTTTCCTATCTAATGAAGCAGTTAGGTGCAGATACTTTTTTTTCATGGGCTTTAAAAGCTCGTGAGTATTTGTGGGAAATTATGGAGATTTGTACAGGTGCTAGACTAACAGCAAGTTGGCCTCGTTTTGGAAATAATATCAAACCTTTTCCAGAAGGATTTCTTCAAAAGTTAACAAACCGAATTGAAAAAACACAACGAACTTTAAAAGAGATTCGTACACTTTTTATTAAAAATAAATTATTTATTGATCAATTACGAGATGTTGGTGTTCTTTCTTGGGAACAAGCAATTTCTTATGGTTTTTCAGGGCCATTATTCCGAGCAACTGGAGTTGCACACGATTTACGTTTATTTGATGGAGGGTATTCTCTCTATCATGAATTTGACTTTGAAATTCCAATTGGAACCATTGGCGATTGTTATGACCGTTTTTTAATTCGTTTAGAAGAAATTAACCAGTCAATCTCAATCATTCAGCAAGCAAAAGAAAAATTGCCACACTCAAATGGTCATTCAAAAAAATATCATACACTGTTAGATGTCCAAAATTTTGAGTCTTTAGAACCACCAGTTGGTGAAGTTTATACAGCTTGTGAAGGTGGAAATGGAGAAGTTGGTTTTTATATTGTGTCAGATGGTTCAGAAAAACCGTTAAAATGTAGAGTTCGTCCTCCTTGTTTTAATTTTTTGGCTGCAATGAACGAAATGGTAAAAGGTCACTCTTTAGCTGATATTATCCCTATTTTTTGTTCTTTGAATATTGTGTCAGGAGAACTTGACCGTTAAATTTAAAGAAGAACACCTATGTTACTAATCTAATGTTTTTTATTCAAATTATTTTCAATCTGTTTTTATTTGTATTCATATTTTTAATTCCTGCTACCTGTTTTATTTTTATTTTTGAACGAAAGTGGGGAGCTATGATTCAAGATCGAATTGGCCCCAATCGGGCAAAAGTAGGAAAACTACCATATCTAGGTGTTTTTCATCTTTTTGCTGATATCATTAAAAATTTTACAAAAGAATCATATTATCAAAAGGCATATAACTCATTATTTTATAATGCGGCTCCATTTTTTAGTTTTGCCTCTGTATTTCTTGTTTTTAGTTTAATTCCTATTTCGAATTTTCATTTTTCTTTTCAAATAGTTTCAACTTCAGTTGATCTTTTTTTACTTTTTGCCTTTGTCTGTTTATCAATGCTTGGTTCTATGTTAACATCATGGTCGATTAAAAATCATTTTGTGTTGATTGGTGGAGTTCGTAATACATTACAAATGTTTCTATACTTAGTTATCATGGGATTTTCATTACTTCCTGTTTTATCTAGTTATCAAACAGCAAGCATTCATAAGATCGTACAAATTCAACAGTTTTATTGGTTAGGAGGAACTATTCCTAAATGGGGAATTTTTACTCAGCCTATTAGTTTCTTTTTGTTTTTTATTGCATGTCTTGCAGTTATGCGTCGTCCTCCTTTTGATACAACAGAAAAGCGAGGTGAAATTTTAACAGGTCATCTTCTTGAAAATACAGGAGTTCGATTTAATTTAATTTCATTTACTGAATATTTAGCAATGCTTGGAAGTTCAATGGTAATTGTAACTATTTTTTTAGGTAGTTATCATTTGCCTTGGATTCAATTTTTTAATCATTCAATATCATTTTCATTTTTTCCTTCAAGCTCCTTTCAGCTTCCAGAATTACTTATTCATATTGTTTTATTTTTAAGTTTTGTGATCAAAACACTTCTAGTTTGTTGGCTACAAATTATGGTTCGTTGGACTCTTCCTAAATTGCATATTCAACAAATTATTAATTTAGGATGGAAACGACTTATTCCTTTATCATTGATTAATATTTTAGCTACATCACTATTTTTACTTCTAAAATAATTATGAAAATTAAGCCTGTTGCTAGAATGGAAGGGGTACGGGATGTATCATATACTCGCAGTATTTATCATAATTTTCGATTAACTTTTCGACATTTTTTTAAGAATTTTATTCGCTCAAAAGAAGTAGTCACATTTGAATATCCTGAAGTAAAAAGAAATATTCCAATGCGTTGGAAGGGAAGACACCGATTAAAAAGAGGAGAAGACAATCATATTAAGTGTGATGCTTGTATGAAATGTGTGCAAGTATGCCCTTCTCATTGTATTGAAATTGATGCTCAAATCCATCCAGTGCGAGAGGTTAATTATCCCGCAAAATTTGAGCTTAATATGTTAAAGTGTGTGTTTTGTGGTTTTTGTGTAGATGTTTGTGATCGTGATGCAATTCGAATGGATACAGGAATTATCTCTTTAGTAGGAAAGAATAAGGAAGATTTTTACTTTTCTCGCAAAAAAATCCTAGATCGACAATCATCAATTAAAAGTTTTTCAAACAAACCAAAGTCATGATCACTCATTCTCAAATCACAAAAATATTATTTTTTTATTTTTTTGTTTCTGTTTTATCTTCATGTAGTAGCAATCTAGTAAAACCAGTCATGAAGCTATCAACAGATAAAACAATTTATCAAATTAACGAAAAAATAAAAGTTTCATGGAAAAATAAAAAAATACATCCAAAAGATTGTATTGTTTTGGCTCAATATTTTCCATTTCGTGAAGGTGAAAAAAAACTCTCTGATCCAGAGCTTTTTTTAAGTAATCCAAAAGGTCTTAAAAATAAATCAGAAGGCACTATTTTTTATCGTGCAGCAATTCCTGGTAATTATTATATTGCTAGGTACTTTCACCAATGCAAATTTGAAAAAAAATATCAATTTTCGATAAGCAAACCATTTACAATCAAAATGCCGTAGAATAATGCTTTGCTTACTGAATTCAAACGAAAAATAACCGTAAAGTGTATTTTTCTGGACAATATTATGAATGATACGTTAGGAATTCTAGCTGAATTTTATTTAGAGTGAGTGTTGTCTGAATTTATAAGACAATAATATTGTATCAATAAATCAAACATCTTTCGCTACATTGTAGTATTACAGTGTCTACGATTTTCTATCCTTATAATATCTATCCATATAATCCATCTTGACTTTGTAGGAAACAACAATGAAGGAACTTCAAAAAACAAGAAATATTGGAATTTCTGCACACATTGATAGTGGAAAGACTACTTTAACTGAAAGGATTCTTTACTACTCTGGTCGGATTCATAAAATTGAAGAAGTACGTGGAGGAGGCTCTGGTGCTACTATGGATCATATGGAGTTAGAAAAGGAAAAAGGAATCACGATTACTTCCGCTGCAACAAGCCTTACTTGGAAAGAAAATAAAATCAATATTATTGATACTCCAGGCCATGTTGATTTTACTGTAGAAGTTGAACGTTCTCTTCGTGTTTTAGATGGTGCAATCCTTGTTCTTTGTTCTGTAGCTGGTGTTCAATCACAGTCAATTACAGTTGATAGACAGATGAAACGATACCAAGTTCCACGACTTGCATTCATTAATAAAATGGATCGAACTGGTGCTGACTGGAGAAAAGGTGTTGCTGATCTTCGAGAAAAATTAAATCATAATGCTGTTCCACTGCAAATTCCAATTGGAGCAGAAGAAAGCTTAGAAGGTGTTATTGATTTAGTTACAATGAAGGCTATTTATTTCCGTGGTGAAAAAGGAGATGAAGTAGAATATACTGAGATTCCAGCTGAGCTTTTAGAAGAAGCTCAACAAGAAAGAGCTGACATGTTAGAAGCAGTTTCCATGTTTGATGACCAAATGATGGAAGATCTGATGGAAGACAAAGAAATTGATCTTGATACAATTCATAAAGCTATTTGGAACGGTGTTAACTCTTTAGAAATGACTCCTGTATTTATGGGATCAGCGT
The DNA here is from genome assembly GCA_051275585.1 of bacterium. GTDB lineage: Bacteria > SAR324 > SAR324 > XYD2-FULL-50-16 > JBNMNM01 > JBNMNM01. Next base: position 9,997 of record JBNMNM010000063.1, read on the forward strand.
TCAAAAATAAAGGAGTTCAAGCTCTAATGGATGGAGTTTGTAAATATCTTCCTTCTCCTGTTGAAGCAGCTCCTTCAAAAGCATTAAAAATTGGTGCTGAAGATGAAGAAGTTGTGTTAGCTCCTGATAAAGATAAACCTCTTGTTTGTCTTGCATTCAAAATTACTGATGAAACATTCGGACAACTTACATACACTCGAATTTACCAAGGAACTTTACGAAAAGGTTCTTCGATCTTTAATTCACGAACAGGAAAGAAAATTCGTGTAGGTCGAATCGTACGAATGCATTCTGATGACCGTGAAAATATTGATTCAGCATCTGCTGGAGATATCGTTGCAATGGTTGGTGTTGATTGTGCTTCTGGAGATACATTCTGTGACGATGGCGTAAAATTAAGTCTTGAGTCAATGTACATCATGGAACCAGTTATCTCTCTTGCAATTAGACCAAAAGATAATGATGCTGCTACTCGACTTGGAAAAGCACTTAGTCGTTTCATGAAAGAAGATCCTACT
>JBNMNM010000064.1:0-10503 GCA_051275585.1 bacterium
TCCGTAACGGCACTGACGTAAACATCAATGGTGGAATCGCTTCGTAAATAACTGGCATATTCATTCAATACAGTGGGGCTTTTTTTACTCCATCCAATAATAAGCTGCTTTTCAACAGTTACATCACGTTTTTTAGAAGAGTAATTAACATCTTTTGCTTTAATGATTGGCTTTTCATGAAAATGAATCGTGGAATCATCCTCAGCCATTATGATCAACTCATCATCATCAGCTAAACAATAACCTTTATCTGGATTGATCAAAATCTGATGATCTTTAGTTCTAACACCTAAAGGAATACTATGCTTAAAATGGAATTGGAGTTGTTCAAAATTTAACTTGTTCCATCCTTTTTTTCGAGGATAGAAATAAATTTCATTACCTTCAAATCCTACAATATTGGAATAAATTAAGGATAGTCCATGATTTCGAGATGTTTGAACTAAAATTTTAGCAAGGATTGTATCTTCATCAAGAGTAACTACATTTCCAGGAGAAATTTCTTCTGCAAGAGTACGGTTTCTCTCCGAAAAGAGTTCAACTACAATTTGTGGAGGGTCTTTTTCACCAACAGCCGCAATCACAGCCATAATACTTTTTAATGCTTTTGCATCGCCTAAGTCCTTAACCTGCTCTGGATCTCCATTTTGAGCTGTATTCAAAATAATGATAGAACTAGCTTCTTGCACTCGCATTCGTTTTAACGAATATAAGTTAGAAGTACTACCACTACGAGTAATAATTCGAGTTGTTTTTTGTTTCGCAATTCGCTCTTTAAAAAAATCATCCATCTCTTCTTTTTCTGTTTCAGAGAGAACAACAATTGCAGCATCTTTTTCAGATTCATTGGCAATAATTAATTCTCGAATGATCTCTAACGAACGATGACCAAAGCCAAGCATTAAAGTATGCCCTTCCTCAATAATAGCACTCTTTCCTTTCCGTAATGATTCTACCTTTTCCTTAAAGGAGCTTGTAATAAATGCAAGCAGACTAGAAAAGAGAAAAAGACCAATTAGGCTTGTAATCACGCCTAAAAGTTTATTTCGAAAATCTGCATTTTGATCTTCTTGCATGGCTCCAATATCAGAGATTTGCAAAAGTACACGCCAAAATTGCTCACCAATATTTTTTAGTGCAGAGTCAAAGCTATCAGCTACAATAAAATTAGTTGCAAGCCGAATTGTAGCCATCACAAAAAAGGCAAATGCAAATAGTGATAACAAGGCTAAAAAAATGGATAAACCACCTTTTGCCATAAAGTTATCAATTTTATATTGGATTCTATCTCGAAAAGAGATGTTCTCCTTCATTCTTTGTCCTATCATCTAAAGAATTAAGCAAATCAAACAGGAATATTATTTCACGTTCTAACTTTTTTATTACACTGTAGTCTACTGTTTAATCAGATGTTAAGAACTTAAAAGGAAAAAAGAGGGGAAATTTTGAGGGGGAAATAACAGTCGTAAAAAAAAGTGGTTCCCTAAAAATATAGGGAACCACTTTACTTTGCTTAAAACAGAACTAACTTTTTATAAAGAGTCTGCGTTATCTGCAAGGTAGCTTGCAACACCATCACCAGTTGCAACCATTCCTTTCTTTCCTTTATTCCAGCCAGCAGGACAAACTTCACCATGCTCTTCAGTGAATTGAAGTGCATCAATTGTTCGAATCATTTCATCCATGTTTCGACCAAGAGGAAGATTATTCACTACTTGATGTTGAACAGTTCCTTCTTTATCAATTAAGAAAGATCCACGAAGAGCCATTCCACCAGGAAGTAAAACATCAAATGCTTTTGAAATTTCTTTGTTAATATCTGCAATTAATGGATATTGAACATTACCAATTCCACCTTTATTAATAGGTGTATTTTTCCAAGCTAAATGAGAAAAATGAGAATCAATAGAAACACCTAAAACTTGAACACCACGATCAGAGAACTCTTGAAGTCTATGATCAAAAGCAATGATTTCAGATGGACAAACAAAAGTGAAATCTAATGGGTAAAAGAAAAGTACAACATGCTTTCCTTTATAATCAGAAAGAGAAACTTCTTTAAAAGAGTTATCTGGCATTACAGCTTGAGCTTTAAAATCTGGAGCAGGTTGTGCAACTAATACACTCATAGTGTTCCTCAATATAGGATAATCAGATTATCAATTAGTAATCTATAAAATACAAAGTAATAATGTGGAATTGAGTCTCATTTCTTAGTCCTTGATGTAAGTAATCAAACTCACTGAGAAGAAATGCTCAACTTTAATTCCAATTAAAAGTACTATTGTAACCTTGTACTACCATTTATGAAAATATATCAATAATTTTATCAACGGATAAAATGGTCGTAAAATCAAGACTACTACTAAACTAGCGTATTCAGGTTTACTAAAAATCTGCACTTTTGATTATTATTCATTTAGATGATAAATTATTTTATGGATCATTTTAAAAGTAATATTTTGGTTTAATAGTAAAATATTTTGTTTATCAAAGTAACTTACTTAAATTAGAGCTAGTAAAAAAAGGAACACTTGTTATACAAAACCCGACGTATCTACTGATGGATAAGCTTTAACAATATGAAATCTATAAATAAAAAAATTTAGATTTTTTTATTATAAAACAAATACCAATTGTTCTATATTCTATTTAAGATATATAAAATAAGGTTATGTAGAATAAAATAAACACAATTTTTTATTAAAAACATCAACTTGGATTGGTATTGTGCAAAAGTTACAAATTGATACTTTGCTGAATGATTTAGAACATAACCTTCCAGCAGTTGCAAAAATTTTAAGTAAATATGGTGACCGTTCTGTTCATAATTACGTCAAAACATTTCCGCAAAATACAGCGACCCCGATCCAATCCAGTGACGACTTAATTCAATTTGCATGTGACTACACTAGAACATTATTAGGCTCAGAAACTGCTAATGCATTAGAAAAAAGATTACAACAAAATCCTTGTATTCTTACTGCAAATCATCATGGTGTTGATTACCTTTCTATTTTTATTCAAAGTAATTTGATTTATGGTTTTGATGAACTCATCGCAGCACTAAATTCAAATTCAACAGAGAAGCATGTTATTCCTATTTTTGCTTGTGGTGGAGTCTCCTTAGATAACCCAACCTACGCTCGTGGAATTATTCTTTCTCGAAGAAAGGGTTCTCCTGATTCACTTAGAAAATCACCTGTTAAAATTAATATTTTTTCTGAAAAAAAACGACATTCACTTGTGAGTAGTGTTTCTAGTTTTGACTCTCAGATGATTAAAAATAGTGTTCAACGAGTTAAAAAATTAGGACAACAAAAAGTTATTTCAGATATAGAAACAGACACCATTTGTAATGTTTTGGAAGAAGAGTATCTTTCTCCAAAAGTATTAGAGCAAACATCATATTCAGACCAAGCTGTTCTTCTAAATCAGCGTTTATGGAAACGGATGTTTACAGAGGATATCCGAGAAAAAACACCTGAACTAGTTTTTCTTGAAATTGAAAAAATTGCAGCTAAATTATTAGAGAAAGACTTAGTAAACCCTGAGTCTTTTATGCATCGAATCTTTTTTGATGAAACGTTAAGATCAGAGATTTTTAAAAATCTTAATCAAGAAGAAGGTTGCTGGGATTTAGAAAAACTAGAAACTCTTTCTTCTCCTCAAATTGATAAGGATGAAAGAAAAAAATTACGAAATAAAAGTGGAACTATTTTCTTTTGGGGCGTTGATTCAAAAGAGAAACGAGTCCAACTTAACTTGGTTAGAGAACAAGACCAGCTTTATTTAAAAGGTTACTCTCATGTAGGCGAAGAAATTTTAATTGCTTTTCAAGAAGTCTCACTTATTGACGCTCTTCAATCAGGAAAAATCATTCCTAGTTTATTTACCTTCTTTACCATCATTGCATTTGCACGAGGAATGCGTTGTTTTGGAGGTTTTTGGCAGGCTGATTATCTCCCAATTATGAAAAAAGGAATCATCAAATCATTAAAAACAATTCCTGATTATCGTCAATGGGCTGAAAAAATAGAAAGTGTTCCTACACGAAATTATATTACAGGAAAAACTTTCATTATTGCACACTATCCAAATGAGCAACCACAACCTGCTGGTGTTATTGAAATTTTAACAAAAGGTGGATTAACTCTAGAAGACCTTAAAAAACTTCAAGAATTATCAGTAAAAGAAGCAAATTTATTTGGAATATTAGACATTTACAATAACTTTTTATCCTCACAAGACAGAGACCCACATTGGATTGATTCAATGCATAATATCATTTTAGACTCTTTAGAAGAGAAGCTAGTTCATATTCGATTTAATGAATAGATTGTCATTTTGAGAAATAATTTGACTTTTAAATGATAAAGATCAATTTTTTTATAAACATTTACGTGGGCTTAAAGTTGGTTGAATCGTTTTATAAAGAGAGGAAAAAACTATGCACAATTCTTATCTCCGTTACAAAATTGTCCAATTTTTTTTCGTATGTTTATTAACATTTGGGATTGTTAGTTGTGATGACAACTCAAAAAAAGCAAAACAAACACAACAAAAAACAGTAACTCAGAAAAAAGCAGTTGTTGTAGCAAAAAAAGCAGTTGTTGTAGCAAAAAAAGCAGTTGTTGTAGCAAAAAAAGCATCTATGATTTCTCCCGTTTTAAATAATGGGAAAAAATGGCGAATTGGATATATCCAAGGTGGGCCGTACCGAGATTATCATGATATTTTTACTGCAACCATTCGTTCATTAATGGATCTTGGTTGGATTGAAAAAGGAACAATTCCAAAAGCTACTGAAAAAGAAGGAAACAAAGTTATTTGGCAGTGGTTAGCTAAACAGAAAAGTAACTACCTTGAGTTTGTACAAAATGGGTACTATTCATCAAATTGGGATAAAAAAATTCGTCCAAATACAAAAACACAGTTAATTAACCGTTTAAACACAAAAAAAGGTCTTGATCTTGTAATTGCTATGGGAACATGGGCAGGGCAAGATTTAGCGAATAATAAACACTCTACATCAACAATTGTTCTTTCTACAAGTGATCCTCTTCAATCAAAAATCATTACAAGCATAACTGATTCAGGGTTTGATCACCTTCACGCAACAATTGATCCGACTCGTTATGAACGACAAGTTCAGTTATTCCATGACATTATTAAGTTTAAAAAACTTGGAGTAATCTACGAAGATTCACTAGAAGGAAGAAGTTATGCTGCTCTTTCTGACATTCAGAAAGTTTCAAAAGCAAAAGGATTTAGCATTGTTTCTTGTATTGCAAAATTCTCTACTCCTAAGCCCGCAGATGCAGAAAGAAATGTTGTGAAATGTACAAATGAGTTAGCAAAAAAAGTTGATGCTCTTTATATTCCTGTTCATAGTGGTGTAAATACGAAAAACATGCCTGCTCTTCTTAAACCTCTATACGAAAACAAAATTCCAACGTTTTCTCAGTCTGGTTCAATTGACGTACAATATGGTGTGCTTCTTAGTATCGCTCAAGCACAGCAAAAATATGTTGGACAGTTTCATGCTGATACAATTGCAAAAGTTCTTCACGGTGTAAAACCTCGATCTCTTAAAATGATCTTTGAAGAGCCACCAAAAATTGCGATCAACCTAAAAGCTGCAAAACTAATCAGTTATGATCCACCTGTAGATATTTTAGGTGTTGCTGATGAAATTTATCAAGAAATCAAAAAAGCAGAAAAAGAAAAATAATTTGACCTGTTTGTAATCTATGCTGATGCCAAGAGTGGAAAGCTCTTGACATCAGAGATAAAACAAACAAACGTTAGTTTTTTCGACGCGGGGTGCTTTAGCTGAGATTATACCCGCATGACCTGATCTGGATAATACCAGCGGAGGAACGTCGAGTAAGATAACAATCTCTTCATTATCTTACATCTATTCTGAGAAGTCTTCTTTCTCAAATATCCTTCTCTTCGTTTTCATTCCAGATACAGCCGTCAGTCGTCTAGTTTCAACCTCTGAAGTTCTTAACTTTTCAAGGAAACTATATGTCTGTAAAAGGTGTTTACCTCGTTGGTGGGCTACGATTCCATCAAACATTTGAAGCATTTCTAGAAGGATTAGAAGCTGCACTTCAAGGGGGCATCCGCATTTTCCAACTTCGTGTTAAAAATGAACTAAATGACCGAGATCAATTAGAGCTTAGTCGCAGAGTTCGTATTCTTACCAAAAAATATAACTGCCTCTACTTTGTTAATGATCGTCCTGATTTAGCTTACCTAAGCGAAGCTGATGGTCTTCATCTTGGCCCTGCTGATATCACCGCCAAAGAAGCTCGAAAAATTGTTGGTACTATGATTATTGGAAAATCATCCCACAGTTTTGAAGAAGCGATGAAGGAAAGCCAAGATGACATTGACTACCTTTCTGTTGGCCCTGTTTACGAAACTGACTGTAAAGAGGTTTCTGATCAAATTGTAGGAATTGAACTTGTCAAAAAAGTTCAAGCGAAAGTTCAAGTTCCTATTGTTGCGATTGGTGGAATTACTCTTGAAAATCTTCCTACAGTTTTAAGTACTGGTATTTCTTGTTTTGGAGTCATCCGTGGAATCATGGGAGCAAGTGATATTCAAGCATCTGCAAATGATTATGTAACCTGTTTTGAGAAGCATGTACAATGCAACACTACCGCACATGTTTAACCATTGCTGGATCAGATAGTGGTGGTGGAGCTGGCATTCAAGCTGATCTAAAAGTGTTTGCAAATTTAAAATGCTTTGGAACTTCTGTAATTACCGCTATTACAGCTCAAAATACCCAAACAGTACAATCTATTTTTCCTGTTCCAACAGAAATTATTGCAGATCAACTCAATGCAATTCAGCAAGATATTCAAGTTGATGCAATCAAAATAGGAATGCTTACAACACCTTCAACCATTGAAGTAATCGCAGAGATTCTTCCAAAGTTTGAAGCAAAAGTAGTTCTTGATCCTGTGATGATTTCAACTTCTGGAACAATTCTTCTTACAGAGGACAGCATTCAACTGATGGCAGAAAAACTATTCCCTCAAGTTAATTTGCTAACTCCAAATCTTCCTGAAGCTGAGTTTTTAAGTCAGATGAAAATTAAAAGTCATCTAGACATGGAAATAGCAGGAGAAAAAATTCTAGCACTTGGAGTGCAAGCTGTTTTAATTAAAGGTGGACATCTCCCAGACCTTCTTTGTTCAGATTGTTTAGTAACAAGTTCTCCTATACCTCAGTGGTTTGTAGAAAAAAGAATTAATACAAAAAATACTCATGGAACTGGTTGCACTCTTTCATCAGCAATTGCGGGATATCTAGCGTTTGATGAAGAACTTACCAATGCAATTGAAAAAGGAAAAAGCTTTCTTACAAAAGCACTGATTGAAGGATCAGATAAATTGATAGGTCGTGGTGCTGGCCCTGTTTTACCATATTATTTAGAGCAAGTTTTTAATGAAAATTTACGTACATGACGAAGAAACTCAAATTGAAGAGGATACAAATATTGATACTTTAATTGATATTTTGAACCTCACAGCTCGTAAAAAAGGAATTGCTCTCGCTGTAAATGAGAATGTGATTCCTAAAACAGAGTGGGATCAATTTCGATTTCAAGAAAGTGATAAGGTTTTAATTATTCAAGCAATTCGGGGTGGTTAGGTTAATCTTCATTTCAAATAGTTAACAATCATCATCTTTATTTTTCATAGAAAAAAGGAAAAATTATGACGCAGTCAATGGAACAAGCAATTACTCAAACACCTTTTCCTAATTCAGAAAAAGTTTATGTTCAAGGTGAAATCCACGATATTCAAGTAGCAATGCGAGAGATCAAAGTTAGTGATACTCCTGATGCAATTACGGTTTATGATACAAGTGGAGTTTACACTGATCCTTCTGTTGAAATTGATGCTCGGAAAGGTTTAAAGCGAATTGGTGAATCATGGGTTGAATTACGAAATGATACAGTACAATTAGAGCAATTCACTTCTGACTACACAAACCAAAGAGCAGAAGACGAAAAACTACAAGAGATTGTTTTTAAAAATATTCCAAAGCCTCGAAAAGCAAAAGATGGGCAATGTGTAACTCAAATGCACTATGCTAGAAAAGGAATCATTACTGCTGAAATGGAATATGTTGCAATTCGAGAAAATCAAAAAATTGATGAAGCAGCAGCAAAATATCCTGAACTAACTCGATTCCACCAAGGAAATAGTTTTGGTGTTGAGATGCCTAAACTAAAAGTTACGGCTGAAATGGTTCGAGAAGAAATTGCAGCAGGTCGAGCGGTAATTCCAACAAATATTAATCATCCAGAAAGCGAACCAATGATTATTGGTTCTAAATTCTTGGTTAAGATTAATGCCAATATTGGAAACTCCGCAGTTACATCAAGCATTGAAGAAGAAGTAGAGAAAGCAGTTTGGGCTTGTCGTTGGGGTGCTGATAACATCATGGATCTATCCACTGGTGAAAATATTCATGAAACCCGAGAGTGGATTTTAAGAAATTCACCAGTTCCAATTGGAACCGTTCCAATTTATCAAGCTCTTGAAAAAGTAAATGGAGTTCCTGAAGACTTAACATGGGAGATTTTCCGAGATACTTTGATCGAACAAGCAGAACAAGGTGTTGATTATTTCACAATCCATGCAGGTGTTCTACTTCGTTATGTTCCAATGACTGCAAAACGATTAACAGGAATTGTTTCTCGTGGTGGTTCTATCATGGCAAAATGGTGTCTTTCTCATCATCAAGAAAATTTTCTTTATACTCATTTTGAAGACATCTGCAAAATCATGAAAGCTTATGATGTAACATTCTCTCTTGGAGATGGTCTACGTCCAGGTTGTCAAGCTGATGCTAATGATGAAGCTCAATTATCTGAGTTAAAAACACTTGGTGAATTGACTAAAATTGCATGGAAACATGATGTTCAAGTAATGATTGAAGGGCCAGGGCATGTTCCTCTTCACATGATTAAAGAGAATATGGAACTTCAAAAAGAGTATTGTCATGATGCTCCATTCTATACTTTAGGACCAATTACAACAGATATTGCTCCAGGATATGACCATATTACATCTGCAATTGGTGCGGCTAACATTGGTTGGTATGGAACTGCATTACTTTGTTATGTGACTCCAAAAGAGCATTTAGGACTTCCAAACAAAAAAGATGTAAAAGATGGAGTAATCACGTACAAAATAGCTGCTCATGCTGCTGATTTAGCAAAAGGACATCCTACCGCACAATATCGGGATAACTTACTAAGTAAAGCTCGTTTTGAATTCCGTTGGAGAGATCAATTTAACCTGTCTCTTGATCCAGATACAGCACTAGAATATCATGATGAAACTCTTCCAGCAGAAGGAGCGAAAACATCTCATTTTTGTTCTATGTGTGGACCTAAATTCTGTTCAATGAAGATCACGACTGATGTTCGAGAATTTGTCGCACAACAAGAGGCAATGAAAGAAAAGTCAGAAGAGTTCTTAGGAACAGGTGGTGAGATTTATCGAAATAGCGAAACAGAGGGAGCATAGTGTCATTAAAAATTGGTGACCGAGAATTTCAATCTCGATTGTTTTTAGGAACAGGAAAATTTAGCTCTAACCAAGCAATGAAGTTGGCAGTTGTGGCTTCTGGTTCTGAATTGGTTACGGTTGCATTAAAAAGAGTTGAGTTCCGTCAAAAAAGTGAAAATGACGAGCTTCTTTCTTACTTGCAAATTCCTAGTGTGAATTTATTGCCAAATACATCAGGAGTTCGTGATGCAAAAGAAGCAATTCTTTTAGCTGAACTTGCAAGAGACGCACTAGAAACTAATTTGTTGAAACTAGAAATTCATCCTGATCCTAGGTATTTACTTCCTGATCCAATTGAGACGTTAAAAGCAACTGAAGTTTTAGCAAAAAAAGGATTTATTATTCTTCCTTATATTAATGCTGATCCTGTTCTTTGCAAACGTTTAGAAGATGTTGGAGCTTCTGCGGTGATGCCTTTGGGTTCTCCGATTGGAAGTAACTCAGGTTTACAGACTAAAGCAATGTTGGAAATCATCATTGAGCAAAGTCAGGTTCCTGTTATTGTTGATGCTGGAATTGGAGCCCCATCTCATGCCTCTGAAGCATTAGAAATGGGTGCAGATGCTGTGCTTGTGAATACTGCAATTGCTGTTGCTGGTGATCCTACTCGAATGGCTCAAGCCTTTAGAATGGCGGTAGAGGCTGGAAGAATGGGGTATGAAGCTCAACTTGGAGCGATTTCTAAGCAAGCAAATGCAACAAGTCCATTAACTAGCTTTTTAAGTCAATCTTCTGTTTCTTAGGTTTGAGCGATGAGTTTTCAAGAAGTTTTCAATTGCTACACTTGGGATCAAGTTAAAGAGAAAATCTATCAGAAAACAGAACAAGATGTAAAAGTAGCTTTAAATAAAAATAGGCGTAGAAGTCTTGATGATTTTATGGCCTTAATTTCACCTGT
>JBNMNM010000065.1:0-10366 GCA_051275585.1 bacterium
TAAATGAATCTCAATCGATTCAAGATCGTGTTGGACAACAGTTAATTAAAATTATCCCTACAATCCAATTATTCCATGATAATTTAATTGGTTTAATTGATCGGCTACAATTGAAAATGGAAGATATTGAAGTAGATAAAGAAGAGTTAACAAAAGAAGGATATGGATCAACTCTAGAAAGCGAAGAAAAAAATCGATTGGGAACTCAAGATGATGTTGATTCTCTATTGGCAAGTTTAGGTTTATAGAGTTCTTTGTACTATATTTGTAATTAGTCGTTATTATATAGTATAAGAAAAATCACTTTTTAAAGAAAAGAGCTTTTAATCAAATCAAAAGCTCTCAAAGAACTCTGCAACAATATTAATTGTTATCTCCCCCAACAATAAGTAGAGAACTTTTTTGCAGAAGATTAAAAATCATCTTCGTCATTCATATCCTCCAGCATCACTGCTAACCATGTTTCTTCAATTTTTGCTATTTTTTCTTGATAATCCCGAACTTGAACCCCTAAGTAAACTTTGTTTTCATCTGTTCGGTTAATTCTTCGAATAATTCCTCGTACTTTAATGAGTTCCTCATCTTCAGTGTCTTCTAGAAACTCCTCTAAATAGTCCTGCGACTCTTCTACAGTATCCTCTTCATCAGAATAATCAAAAGATTCATCTTCATTAAAGAGAGGAAAATAGAAGCTGATTGTAACTTGATCTCCTAATCGGCAGAATTTTAAGTCTGAAATAAGAACGGAAAACCCTTGAGCAGAAATATCAAGAATAGATCCTTCAATCAAAGAATCCTCATTAAGATTGAGTAAGTCACATATTACATGCAGTTGGACTCTTGGATGGACTCTTTGCTCCATATCAATAGCCGTCATTTGATACCTTTATATACTATAGTAGTTTTTTGAGTAATGGATTGTCTACAAAGGCTAAAAGGTCTTAGAAAATAGATAAACTTTAAAACCACCTTATATAAATAATTCATAAAAAATAGGACTATATTAGCCCATCCAAGAATGTTTTATCAGGAATGCTCCTTTGAAAACCTCTTCCTTAAGGTAGAAGAGGGAAAAGAGGCTAACATAGAAACTGCTTGGCTGACAACTAGAGGGCAAACAGTTTCCAGTTCTTGTTAGTTAGTGATTAAATTCACTTTCGTCTAAAGACAAGTGTTTTCCCTCAGCAATGATATCAAGTATTTTTCAAACAGGTGACTTCGCCTAACCTTATAGCGATGTTTACAACCTCTTTTGCAGTGTCAGGGGCTGATGGGAAAGGCTTGAGTACCTATAATTCACTTGTATCGTAGGAACTAATAAACGTTCCTGAGCCTAATCAACTGAGTCTGTATCATTCACAAGCCCTGTTCTTTAGAGATAGTTGACAGCCTGTAACGTTGTATTAAATGCAGTTTGCACAAAAAAATAAGAAAAATCTATTTTTTTTCTAAAGGTTTTTTCAAGGTGGTCGATAAGGTATTATCGGCAGCAAAAAAAAAGCTGATTGAAAGTTTTGGAAAGTTTGATTTTAGTTTTAAATGAAAAAAAAATTAAAGTTTAGATGAAACTTTCCGATAAGATAACAAAGAGGAACAGTTTTACTTTATATTTATATTTAATTACTTGCGGACGGTATCATCATGGCTCTTAGAATTAATCACAACGTAGCGGCAATGAACGCTTGGAGAAACTTGACTAACACTGATGCAAACAGTGCTAAGACTTTAGAAAAATTAGCTTCAGGTTATAAAATTAACCGAGCGGCAGACGGCCCAGCAGCACTTGTAATTTCAGAGCAAATGAGAGCTCAAATCGGCTCAATGGAACAAGCAATTGGCAATTCGGAAATCGCAGTGTCAATGGTTCAAACAACAGAAGCGGCACTAAACGAAGTAAATGGAATTCTTGTTGCGATGCGACAATTAACAATTCATGCAGCAAATGAGGGTGTAAATGACACTGGTATGCTTGAAGCAGATCAAGCTGAAATTGAAAACTCACTAGAAACAATTAACCGAATTGCTCGACAAGCTCAATTTGGTACTCGCTTCTTACTTGATGGAAGCGGAGGGATTTCAGGAATCGCAGTTGGTGATGACTTAAAGTTTATTGAGGCAACAAAAGGAACAAATGCTTCTTCTTCTGAAGGTTACGAAGTAAATGTTAGCAAACAAGCAACAAAAGCTTTCAAGGATGGAACTCGATCCCTTACAGAATCTGAAGTTAGAAAAGGTGGAGTTAAGTTTACACTTGGTGAAGGTGGGAAAAGTATTTCTTATACATCAAAACCAAATGATTCTATGGAGATGATTCGAAATAATCTTCAAAAGGATGCAACAGTCAACCAATTAAACGTGAATCTTACTCTTACACAAGATGGTAAATTTCGAATTGAACATACAGAATTTGGATCAAATCAAGAGTTTACAGTAGCAGCAGGAGTTGAAGGGCTTTTTGGTGGTCCCTCACATACTATTGAAAAATCAAATCCTGGTTCTGATGTTCAAGGAACCATCAATGGTGAAGTTGCAAATGGTACAGGCCAATTTTTGGAAGCCGCCTCAGGGACTCAAGCAGAAGGACTTGAAATTCAGTACACTGGAAAATTAGTTGAAAAAGAAGGAATTATTGATGAATTTGGAAAGAGCATGACTCTGGATAAATTAGAAAAAGGTGACAATGCATTTGAAGTAGTTTCATCAACAAAAACTGTAACTGATGAAAGTGGACAAACACAAGAGGTGAAAACCCGAGTTGTCCGAGATAAAGATGGGAAAGAGTATCCAGTTCAAATGGTTGATGCAGAAGAGGGATTTATTCACATTAGTAATAATGCTCTTCTTTTCCAAGTTGGCCCTAATGGTGGGCAAACAGCTAGAATCGCTTTACCAAATGTACATTCATCACAGCTTTCAAAAGGAATTGAAAATGAAAGTGGCTTTGAAGCATTAGAACAAATTGATGTTCGAAGTTTTAATCAAGCACAAGATTCACTAAATATGATTGATGATGCAATCAACATGATTACATCAGTTCGAGGGGATCTTGGAGCATTCCAGAAAAATACTCTTGAAAGTAACCTTACAAACTTACGATATGCAACGGAGAATCTTGTAGCTGCTGAATCTAGTATCCGTGATACAGATATGGCTTCTGAAATGTCAGAATTCACAAAAAATCAAATTCTGATGTCAAGTGGAACTGCAATGTTAAGTCAAGCAAACCAGGCACCAAAAGCAGTATTATCTCTACTTAACGCAAATTAATACTAAGTAGATAGCCTGAATCATATTGGTTCATAGATATGAACCAGATAAAAAGCAGTGAATTGCAAACTTAATATAAAAATATCTATTGAATAGATATTCAATAGAATAAATATCAATATTGCGGGGCGGGTACAATGAATCCTTATCAAAAACAAGCAAACGTTTATCGTAAAGCTTCTGTAAATACACAGGATCAAGGAAAAATGATTCTGGCTTTATATGAGAATGCAATTCATTACCTTTCAAAAGCTATTCTAAAATTGAATAATGAAAAAGTAGAGGAAGCACATAACTACTTGATTCGAGGAAAAAGCATTATTTCTGAACTTCGTACTACTCTTAGTTTAGAAAAAGGCGATGAAGTAGCACAAAACCTTAACCGTCTTTATAGTTATATTTATGACCGATTGGTAGATGCTAATATACAAAAAAGTCCTGAGATTGTTCAAGAAGCAATTGATCTAATAACCGTACTATATGAAGGTTGGGTAGAGATTATTCAACCAAAAAAAGAAACCCAACAAGTAGAATCAAAAAACACTACAAGACGGTTTAGTGTTTAAGTTGGGAAGTCTGATTAAACAATAGTTGCATTATTTGAAATTAAATTCTTGAGGAATAATTAGGGAAATTATCATGGCATATAACTCATATCAAGCATATCAAAATACAAGCATTCAAACATCAAATCAAAAACAATTGATTTTAATGCTTTTTGATGGAATGAACCGATTCATGACAAAAGGAATCGAAGATATTAATCAGACAAAATATGAATCAGCACATAAAAATTTAACAAAAGTAGGAAAAATTTTACTCGAACTTTTAAGCACTTTACGAGAAGACCGAGGTGGTGAAATTGGGCAGAATCTAAAAAAACTATATCTTTTCTGCTACGAAAATATTGTCATTGCAAATTTGAAAAAAGATACCCAAAAAATCCGAGAGATCCAAAAAATCTTGAATAACCTTCGAGATGGATGGGCTCAAACAAAAGGTTCAGGAGTTACAAAAACAACTCCAAAAGCAATGCCACAAAAAGTTCGATACACAGGATAATTAAAAACTGAAGAAAGTGGAATTTATTGAATTAAATCCAACTTTTTCATGGAAAAACAATTTAATTTTTGATGAGACAAAAAATGGAAGAACCAGGGTCCTATAAGGATACCTCAAGTTTGGTGAGCTAATATAAAAAGCTCACCTTCCTTTTTCCAAAAAGAAAATATGAAAAGTTACCTATAGATTGAAGAAGAATACTACTGAAAGCTTTAAGGATCCATGGTTTATACCCATAAGGATACCTCAAGTGTGGTGGGTCACAGCCTGACCCACCCTTCTTTTTCAATAAGTAAAAATATAATAAGATAAATCAAAAATTGAATTGTTGTTCCATGAAACTGTGAAAGATTTAATAAAAACAGAGATAAACAAATAATCTCAAGATAACCACTTTAAGTAAGTTTTAAAAGTTTTGCATAAGCATAAAAATATAATTCTTCATTCATTAATGATTGAAGATCAAAGTTTCTAATACACAAGGATGTGTAAAAAATAAGATAGACTCAAGGAGGAGTTATGTCAGCTTTAAGAATTAATCACAATGTAAGTTCAATGAATGCTCATCGAAACATGGCAACAAACGATGTTCGAATGGGAAAAACACTAGAACATCTTGCTAGTGGAATGAAAATCAATCGAGGAGCTGATGGCCCTGCAGCACTTGTAATCTCGGAAACAATGCGAGCACAAGTAGCTGGTTTAACACAAGCCGTAATGAATTCAGAAACTGCAGTGTCTCTGGTTCAAACAGGTGAAGCCGCTTTAAACGAAGTAAACAGTCTTTTAACTGGAATGCGACAATTAGCAATCCATGCAGCAAATGAAGGTGTGAATGATGACAAAATGCTTGAAGCAGATCATGCAGAATTTGTAAATGCTCTTGATAGTATTGATCGAATTGCACGAACAACTCAGTTTGGAACAAAACATTTATTAAATGGAACAAACGGAGTATCTGGAGTCGCTCATGGTGCAGATCTAAGTTATGTTTCTGCAACAGAAAGAACTCGACAATCACCTGAAGGTGGTTATTCAATTCATATTGAAAATACAGCAACACCTGCAACAATAGAAGGAACTCAAAAGCTTACAAAAAGCATTATTGATAGTGGTGAAATCCTTACTGTAATTGAGAATGGTAAAAATGTAAGTTACCAAACTAAGAAAGGAGATAACTTAGATGTTATTCGAAATAATCTCCAAACTGCAATTAGTAAGGCAGGCTTAAAACTTAATGTTACTACTGAAAACGGCCAATTGAATATTGCTCATTCAAAAGTAGGTACTGCTCAAACATTTGAAGTTGTAAGTTCAACGGATGGAGTGCTTTCAGTAAATGGAAATGTGCCAAGTACTGTTAATAACGGTCGTGATATTGAAGGAACGATTGGTGGTGAGTATGCAATTGGAGCAGGTGAAGTTTTAACAGGAGCAAAAGGAACTTCAATTGAAGGTTTATCCGTCTCATATACTGGTGAACATACTGTTGGAATGGTGAATGAGAAAGTTAAAAATAATTTTGTAAAAGCAGGAATTATTCAACCACAAGATGAACTTTCCCTGACTCCAGAAGGAAAAGTAGATATGCTTGGAATGGTTGATTCTGGAAAGATTGCTTCTGATAAAGAAGCTCAAGCATACGATATTTTTCGAAAAGACTCAGAATCACCAGAAGTAGGTCGAGTTGCAGTGTCACAAAATGCACTACGATTCCAAATTGGAGCAAACCATGGTCAGATTACAGAAGTAAATCTACCAAATGCAAACAGTGAAAACTTAGGAATTAACACTGTGAATGGAAGTGGTTTTGATAGTCTTCGTGACATTGATGTTCGAGGGTTTGACGGTGCTCAAGATGGATTACTTTTAATTGATAATGCAATTAACAAAGTCTCTAGTATTCGTGCAGAGCTTGGAGCAGTTCAAAAAAATACTCTTGAGTCAAATATCTCAAGTTTGACGATTGCAAAAGAAAACCTTGTTAGTGCGGAGTCTGGAATTCGAGATACAGATATGGCAGCAGAAATGTCAGAATTTACTCGAAACCAAATTATGATGAAGTCTTCTACTGCAATGTTGTCTCAAGCAAATCAAACAGCAAATAATGTTCTTTCATTATTAGGCTAACATTCAACTCGCTAGCAACTAGAGTTGCTAGTGAATGTCTGCAAACTTTCAAGCTGTTTTCTAAAAGGGGGCAAGATGGAAGGAGGATATGCACGACGAATTCCTCAACTAAAAGCAGGCCTTCTCCAAAAAGTAGTGGGACTACAAGTTCCTAAAAAACTGGTAGATTATGATTTAAAAGCAGAGCCCAGTTTTAAAAGAGATAATAAGTTTGGTGTTATTAATCAAATTGAGCAAGGTGTATCCTTGTTGCAAACCGCGAATCTCAAAATTGAGAAAATCCGAGTATTCTTAGTCGACCTAGTCGATTTTTTAGAGTCATTGCAGTACAAAGAAAGTTTATCGATTACACCTATTTCTGTAGTAAATAACTTTATTGCAGATCGGATTTGGAAGATTCGAATGGCTGCTCAAGAAGCCAATTTTAACGGGAGAGCAATATTAAACGGGGGGGTAGGAGTTTCAGCTACAACACAAGGAAAACAACTTGTTTTTGTAAAAGGATCTTCAAAAAATGTCTCTTCAGAAAAAGACGGTTATCCTGTTGCAATTCACCGATTAGCAACAAAAACAAAGTTAGTTGGAGTAGAACCTCTGACAGAGGAATCGCTAAAATTAGAAAAAATGATCTCTCTGTTTGAAGGAAACAATGAAGTTCATTACCAAATTAAACGAGATGAAAATCCAGAATCTTTGGTAAGAAACCTTCAAGAATGCTTCATTAATAATGGACTAGATTTAACTGTTGTTAGAACAAAGGATAATTACCTTGTATTTATCCATAATCAATTTGGCTCTCATATCAAATTTTTGGGAGTTAGTCATAACACTAGAATTATTTCTCCTCAGCCTGGAAAGGCTGGCGCGTCTATCTCAGGTGTTGATATTCGGGGAACTATTGGAGATGAGTTTGCAATCGGTCGGGGAGCATTCCTAATTGGTGCAAGAGGTAATAAAAAGACAGATGGTTTAGTTGTTCATTATGATGGACCACTTGATTATTCAGGACAAGTGATAGGTATTATTTATTTAAAGCAGAATGGAATTCATGTTCCAATCAAAATGAAAGAAAAGGAAACAGATATTCTTTCAATACCATCAATGTCACCTGAAAGTCATTCCATCGGAGTAGCAAACCATAGTGGTTTTACAAGTTTAGCTAAAATTCAAGGAAACTCTAAGGCTCAATGCCTTGATTCCTTAAAAATTGTAAATTGGGCATTAGATGATTTGGACTATACACTCCAATTCTTAAAAAGTAAGGAAACTTTCTATATTGAAAGAGCCATTGAGCTTTTACGCTCATCTTTAGTATCTGATGAACAAGGAAAACCAGATTTAATGCTTTCAAAAGCGAAAGCATCTGATATGGCAGATCAGTTAAAAGATATGTTAATATCAAGTATTTCTTAAAGGAGAAGGAAAAACTTAGTTGTTTCTCTAAATCTCCGAAAGGCCTTTAAAATTAGGCTAGCAATTAAGCTGGATATTTTATTCAGCAGGTTTTAAAGAGGGGTCAAGGATGACCCCTAAAATGGTGACACAAGGAGGCTGTCATGGGTTTACGAATTAATCACAATATTTCATCACTGAATGCTCATAGAAATCTGACTAACGCAGATCGAGCTGCTTCAAAATCGATGGAAAAATTGTCATCTGGCTTGAAAATTAATCGAGCTGCAGATGGTCCTGCTGCATTAGTTGTTTCTGAAACAATGAGAGCACAAGTAGCTGGTTTAAACCAAGCAGTGGACAATTCAGAAACTGCTGTAACAATGGTACAAACTGCTGAAGCTGCTCTTAATGAGGTAAACAACCTTTTGACTGGAATGCGACAGCTAGCAATTCATGCATCGAATGATGGTGCAAATGATGAAATTATGCTTGCTGCGGATCAGGCTGAGATTGCAAATGCGATCGAAACTGTTGATCGAATTTCACAAAATACTCAATTTGGAACCAAAAAACTTCTTGATGGAAGTCGAGGGGCAAATGGAATTACAAGTGGTGATCATTTAGAATTTATTGATGCAACTCCAAATACAAAAAGCTCTCCAGTTAGTGGATATGATATCAAACTAAGTCAAGTAGCAACTCAATCATCAATTACAAGTGGTGCTCTTACCCAAGAGAAACTGGATAAAGGAGAACGTCTTACTATTGTAGAAAGTGGTAAAACAATGGAGTTTGTTACAAAAAAAGGAGAATCAATTGAAACTGTAGTTGATAATTTAAACATCAATTTTAAGCAAAATGGACTAGAACTTTCTGCAGAAAAAACAGTTCAAATGGAAAAAGATGCAGATGGAAATCCTACAGGAAAGAAAGAAGAGAAAGTTACGATCAAACATAATGATTTTGGAAGTGACCCAAAATTCCTTGTGACTAGTGAGACTGCTGGAGTTTTCTCAAAAGAAGCAAATGTAACTATACAAAGTGATGTTGGAAAAAATGTTCAAGGAACAA
Organism: bacterium; assembly: GCA_051275585.1. GTDB lineage: Bacteria > SAR324 > SAR324 > XYD2-FULL-50-16 > JBNMNM01 > JBNMNM01. The sequence goes on from JBNMNM010000065.1 coordinate 8,926, forward strand.
TTAATGGTCAACAAACCATTGGTTCTGGTGAAAACTTAACAGGACGAGAAGGAACTGCAATTGAAGGCCTTTCTGTTCGATACAGTGGACGAGAACAGATTGAAGCAGGAGCAGAGAAAAATGTTGGAACTGTAACTGTTGCTCAAAATTCTCTTACTTTCCACGTAGGAGCAAATGAAGGTCAAACCGTTAGTCTTTCTGTAAAAGGAATTGGTTCTGATTCAGTTGGAAAAGGTGTGGTTAATGACAGTAACTTTGGATCGTTACAAGAAATTGATGTAACTACATTCCAAGGTGCTCAAGATGGATTAAAAGTAATTGATAAAGCAATCAATGAAATTTCTACAACACGAGCAGGACTTGGAGCATTCCAAAAAAATACCTTAGAAAGTAACTTAGTTAACTTAAAAGTTGCTGCTGAGAACTTAACTAATGCAGAAAGTGTGCTTCGGGATGCTGATATGGCTTCTGAAATGGCAAATTTCACAAAAAATCAAGTTATGCAAAAAGCTGGAACTGCAATGCTTGCTCAAGCAAATCAGTCAAGTCAGCAAGTACTATCTTTGATTTCCTAAAACTGAAAAAGGAAGGAAGATTTTTCTTCCTTCTTCTTTATAAGTAAGTAGTAAAAAAAATGGGGTTTTTACCATTATCCACTGTTTGATCAGATGCCAAAGCTTTTTGGATTGATCGATTCATCTCAAAAGGTAAAGGATTTTTATTTGGTTTTTTAAAAAAAGAAACTTTATCATTTATGTTGAAAAGAGTTATTCTTTTCAAAATGTTTATGCAGTAAGACCATGGCTTGTGGTGGTTAGTGAGGAAAATTTCTTTTCACAACCAATTTGACAGGGATTGTCAGAAAACAACACACGGAGGTTATCATGGGTTTACGAATTAACAATAATATCAGTGCTATGAATTCTCATCGGAATTTACAAGCAAATGATACTCAACTTAGTAAGTCGCTTGAAAAGTTATCATCTGGATTAAAAATCAATCGAGCTGCTGATGGTCCTGCATCATTAGTAGTTTCAGAACAGATGAGAGCACAAATTTCTGGTTTAAATCAGGCAGTTCAGAATTCTGAAATTGCGGTTTCAATGATTCAAACTTCAGAGGGTGCTTTAAATGAAGTAAACAGCCTTCTAGTTAATATGCGTCAGCTAGCTGTTCATGCAGCGAATGAGGGTGCTAATGATGGTGTGATGTTAGCAGCAGATCAGGCTGAAATTGAAAATTCACTAGCAGGAATTGATCGTATCTCTAGAGATACTCAGTTTGGAACAAAAAAGTTACTTGATGGTTCTAATGGAGCTAATGGAGCAACTACTGGTCAAGGACTTGCGTTTGTAGAAGCAGGAACTGGAACTGTTGATTCTGGTGATAATGGTTATGATATTGTTGTTACTCAAACTGCATCTAAAAGTAATTTACAAGG
>JBNMNM010000066.1:0-10364 GCA_051275585.1 bacterium
CTTAGTTTTATGGTTTTATTAAATCATTCTCATTATTTTTTGTATAGGAATTTGCAGTTTACATATAAATTCATGATTGACCAATTAAAATTGGTTCCTAAATAAAAGAAAAAACGAATTTTTCTTTTATTTTATATAATCAACTTATTTAGAATAACATTCCATTTTTATCAATTGAAAATAATATATATACATATTAATAACTAATAATTATCATTTAAAAGGAATTTTTCTTAATCATATTCCTTTTAAAAAGTCTTCACTCTGTGTATATTGGCGACACCATTCTTTTGTAATGACCAAAGATGAGTCAATGATCCTCCACTAAGCTCAATGTCGTTGACTTAAGGATTTTTTGAGAAAAACAACAATTTTAACATCAACATTAAAGCCAAATTTTTTAATGTTATTTGTGTTAAAAGTCTCCTAAATTTCTTAAGTCAACGACATTGCCACTAAGCTAACGCTATAGTGGAGGCTTGAAATCTAAGCCTAGTTGACTAGCTTCAGTTCTTCGGAACTACGTTATTTGTGTTATGATACCTTGGAGTGTACTCGCAAGCTCCTCGCTCTATCGATGTGTTTTAAACAGTTCTGAAGGGTAGGAACAGTGAGCATGTCATAAAAAGCACTAATAACATTAGCGATGCAATACTTACTCACGCCTCGGTGTGAAGAGGCCTTACGGCCACATGCAACAACTCCTTACCCTCTTAAGTCTTTTAGACTTCGGAGGGTGAGGTGAAAAATTCATCACCACCCAAGCTAACGCTTTGGATGGTGAATTCTTTTTGATAATGTTAAGAAAACATTTGGATTATTATTACTTTATGAACACTCAATACGATATTGATCTTTCTAAAGGTAATAACTATATTGATCGGATTTTAAATGTTTTGAATTTAAAGAGTTTTTATTACTTAATAAATTCATCATTTCATATATCCTTATTTCTTCGTTTTCTTCATTCAGAAATACAATTAAAATATAAACGACTAACCACTATCAAGCAAAATCCATGACTTCTTCAAAAACAAAGAAGGCTCCAAAAGGTCTTCATATTTCGATTCGATTAAAACTCGCATTGATGGTATCAGTTGCTATTTTATTTACAACTCTTTGCATCAGTCTTGTAATCCTTCAGCAAATTAAAGACGACTTATATAGACAAACCATTAAAATTGGGAAAATTAGTCTTAACTATGTTGCTGATAATTCTGCTGTTCCATTACTAACGGGACAAATCCCAAGACTGATCAAATTGATCAAAGCATCATCTAAAGTTGAAGGTATTCAATATGTTAGCATTGTAAATAGAGAAAATATTATCAAAGCTCATATTGAAGAAGGAAGTAGTGGTAGTTCATCAAGCCTTTTGGGAGAAAAGCTACCAAAATTTCAAAGTATCACAGAAAAAAACCAAGAAGGTGACCTTCAATATTTCCAACATAAATTAAAAAATAAATATCAATCATTAAACCTTTCTAAACCTATTAAAATTAAAAATAAGGTTATTGGAAGAGTTCATTTAGGCGTTGATTTAGAATTTATTCAACAAAGAACAGATGCCGCAAGAAATAATATTTTAACTATTGGTTTTGGTACAGTTGCAGTTGGTTTCATCTTAGCTTTTATTCTATCAACTCGATTTACAAAACCTATTGTTTCATTAAAAAATAGTGCTCTTGATCTTGCTGAAGCAAAATACGATATTGATATTGATACTAGTAGTTCTGATGAATTAGGTAGTTTGGCTCGTAGTTTTGATACAATGAGGCATGCTATCAAAAACAAAATTAATGATTTACAAGTACTTAATGAAGCCTCACAACGATTTGTTCCTCAAGAGTTTATTCACTTACTCAAAAAACAAAGTATTGTTGAAGTAGAGCTAGGAGACAGTCTTCAAATGGATGTTTCTGTTTTATTCAGTGATATTCGTTCTTTTACTAGTCTTTCAGAGTCAATGACTCCTGAAGAAAACTTTCAGTTCCTAAATTCTTATCTTGCTCAGATGAACCCAGAAATTCAAAAATATAAGGGGTTTATTGATAAATATATTGGTGATGCAATTATGGCTCTTTTTCCTGAGTCTGCAGACAGTGCATTGCGAGGGGCTATTGGAATGATGAAAGCACTACATCAATGGAATCTTCATCGTATAGACACAGGACGGGATGCTGTTAATATTGGTTTAGGAATTAATACTGGTTCTTTAATGTTAGGAACCATTGGCGGGAAGGAACGAATGGAAGGAACTGTGATCTCAGATGCAGTAAACCTTGCGTCTCGTGTTGAAGGAATGACAAAAATGTATGCGGCAAATATATTAATTTCAGAAAATACATATCTACAACTTCGTGATCCATCTCAATATAATATTCGAATTGCAGATCGTGTAACAGTAAAAGGGAAAAAATTACCCGTAACAGTTTACGAAGTTTTTGATGGTGATCGTGAGAACATTTTAGAATCAAAGCGTAGTATATTAGAAATTTTTGAACAAGGAATTAAACTTTATCAAAGTCAAAAATTTAAAGAAGGAAAAGCAGTATTTAAACAATGCTTAGCAAAGTTTCCTGAAGATAGAATTTCATCTATCTATATGGAGCGTTGTGAAGAACTTCAAAAAGAAAAACTTGGTGCAGACTGGAACGGCGTTATTAACCTAACTAGCAAATAAATCAGGACGAGAAAACAAAAATTAAAATGAAACTAAATATAAAAATACAAACAAGAATTACAACAATACTTGTTGTTCTCTTTAGCCTCTTTCTTTTATCAGGATGTACTAAGATAATCCCTGTTGTTCATACTCCAAAGGTAGAAGCAACGTGGAAGATAAAAACAAAAGCGTGGGATCAACAAATTACAGTTTCATGGAAAAAACAGAAAGAGAGTAAAGGCTATAATCTTTATTGGAGTACAAACTCTAAAGTTGATTTACTAAAATCAAATAAGATTAGTCGTATAAAAAGTCCTTTCCAACATAAAAATTTAAAAAATGGAGTTACTTACTACTATCGAGTAACTAGCATTCAAACAGAAAAAAAGGGAAATCCATTAAAAAATGTCTTAGTTGAAAGTAAAATTTCAACAATAACATCTGCAAAAGCTGTTCAGTTATATAAGATTTTTCCTAAGTTTATTGCAATTGTAGCTCAACCTGGAGACTCTGCAAAATCATTAGCAAAAAGGTTTTTAAAAGACTCAAATAAGTTTTGGACAATTTTGGAGTACAATCGAATTCGTTATGTTCGTCCAAACCAAAAACTTATTATTCCATTAAAAACAACAGAACCAGGTGGGTTAGCTTTACGAAGATATCAAACCGTTCCGATTCTTACTTATCATCAATTTAAAATAGGAAAGATTCATAATCAAATGTTTGTCAATAAGATAAGCTTTGAACAACAAATGCGATATCTTAAGGAAAATAAATATAATGTAATCACTCTTGATCAATTATACGACTTTCTTAATTTTAACGCTGATATACCAGAAAAATCAGTTGTGATCACTTTTGATGATGGATTCCGTTCTGTTTATGACATTGCCTTTCCAATTCTTAAAAAATATAGTTTTCCTTCTACATTTTTTGTTTATTCAGATTTAATTGAAAAAGAAAAAGTCTCTTTAAGTTGGGATCAACTTCGAGAGATGAATCAAAATGGAATGGATATCCAGTGTCATACAAAATCACATCGAGACTTGCGTTACAAATCTAGAAATAATCGACATTTAAAAGAGTTTCGACGTGAAAATTTTGTTTCTTACTTCCAATCTATTATTGAAGAGTTTACCGTTTCAGGTCGTAAAATTTTTGAAGAGCTAAACAAAGAATGTACCTATTTAGCTTACCCATATGGTGGTACAAACCAACTTGTGATTGCGATGGCCAGAAAGTTTGGTTATAAGGCGGCATTTACAGTTAAACGAGGTGGAAACGCATTTTTTGCACACAATTACCGCATCCGTAGAGATATGGTTTTTGGCCGCCATAATCTTCGTAATTTTATAAAAATTCTTAACAAACGATACGGAAAACGGGCACTTCGATGATTAAATTAATATATTATTTCAGTTTGGCTGTAATTTTTAGTATTATAATTCAAACAGTTGCAATAGCAAAAACGGTTCAAAGCTCTCAAGATAAAATTTTTGCTAGTTTTCCAACAAAAATCAAAAAACAAGCAATTCGATATGAAAAACGAAAACAGTGGATTTTAGCCTTACAACGATGGGAAATGGTTCGAAGTTTTCGACCAACAGATAAAGATGCGTATAAAAAAGTAGTTCAACTTCAAGAGAAGATTGCAAAAATTGCAGACGACCATTTTAAAAGTGGTGTTTCCTATTACTTCCAAGGAAAAGCATGGCCTGCAATGAAAAAATTCATCAAAACATTAAGTTATGAACCAAATAATCGCCTTGCTTTTGATTACATTAAAAATGAACTTGTTGGAAAAGAATTCACAGACCATGAAGTTCAAGAAAAAGAAACCTTACGAAGTGTTTCTGATGAAGAATATGGTTCAAAAAAGTATGATTTCTTAATTGCCTACTTTAATAATCTTTCTGTTAAAGAAAAATTAAAACCAGGTACTCGACTTCAAATTCCAATTTTAGCTGGAATTGTTAAAGTTGTTCGACGAAAATCCACTAAAAAGAAAGTTGTTGTTATTGCCAAAAAAGATGACGAAGAAGAGAGCTCTACTACTGAAGATGAAGATTTTAATTCAGAAAAAGCAATCCTGACGATCAAACAATTAATTAGAAATAATAAACTTTCAAAGGCACTTGAAGAAATTGAGAACCTTCTTGATAAAGAAGACGATAATAAAGAAGGAATGCTCCTTAAAAATAAAGTAAGTTATACATTGGGGCTTCAAGCAGAAAAAACAAAACAATTTACAAAAGCTGTTGAATTTTACCAACAGATTGATGGAGTTTTCAAAGATATAAAAACTAGAATTGCAAAACTTCAAAAACAAATTCTACACAAGAAAAATCAATCTTATTACACTTTAGGTAAAAAACAAGAAAAGAAAAATCTTCTTGCAGCAGCAATGATCGCCTATAAAAAAGTTGATTCTCAGTTTAAAGATGTAAGCAATGTTATCAAAAGTCTTATTGTATTAATTAAAAACCTTTCTGATGAGCATTATAAAAAAGGAGTCGCATTTGCTGCAAATGATGATTATGAAAAAGCAATTAAAGAGTATAAATCGGCATTACAAATTAAACCCGATTTTTCTCAAGCACAAGAATCATTAAAAGAAGCAGTTAAAATTTGGGAACAGTTAAAGAAATTATAATTTTTATATCCCACAAAACCTCTTTATTAAATCAAGTTCAATGCCTATCTTGGTATAGAACTTGATTTACTGCCCTTAGCTATTCGACAAGTATCTATAACACTAGAATTTTATTTTTTGGAAAAGGTATGTCTGTAAAATCAAAAATGGAGTTGCCACATCATTTAAGGACAAATGACTCTGACCGATATTGTTTAGTTTCTAATGATATTTTAGGTGTTTCAACTGTTGTTGATGGATTTGTTGGGAATCTTGGAGATTTAAGCGAAAAAGGACTTTCCTATGTTATTCTTTTTGGAGAAAAAGAGCGACAGCAGTATTTAGGTACAGGAAAAACCTTAAAAGAAATTGCACTTTTAGAGTATGGAAAACCGAAAGACATTCTTCTTTTTTTAAAAGGTAAAAATAGTGGTGGAATGCAAATTCAAGGAACTATCCGAAACCACATGTTTATGCTTGGATTATCTATTAATGAAGTTCAAATTGAATTAGAACGATTCTTTAATGCATTCAAAGAAAATGATCGCACACGACTTGAAAAATTAAATTTCCGAAATTATTTAAATCAATTTTTTAGAACAGCAAGTGAACGAAGTACAAGTAATATCAATATTAATATTGCTCTCAATACTACATTCGTAAACTTAATTAGTGCTGCTGGTGGCTTTAATAGTGATATTCAACGAATTTACCAACGTTATGGAAATAAAGCGAAACCCATTTATTTAAAATATGGTGTTCAACTTCATGGCGATTATGGAACTAAAATTATTTCGTTTGTAAATACAGGATCTGCAATTTTACAAGAAGAAATACTTTCTGAGGAAGATAAAGCACCATATATTGCAGAATTAAATAAACGTATTCGAATTGAAGAGTTTATTCAAACTTGTTGGAGACGATGTCTTGGAGCTGTCCAATTAGATTCTGACCTTGATTTAATGTTAGAGTATCTTCTTGATGATATTACATTAAAAAAACTTCGAAGAGAAAGCTATACTGATTTTGATCTTGGACATATTGGAGATCGAGAATTTGAGAAGCAAACACTTCAATATACATTTAAAGTAGAAAGATTTGCAGACTCTAAAAAAAACAATCACGATACAACAATTCATGACTGCTTTGTAAAAAGTATTGCTCACTATCTTGAAGAACAAAACTCTACTATGGGTATCAATTTAGATGCTATTCAAAATCAAGTTTGGACTTCTATTAATCAAACTTATCTAAAGTATCTTCAAAAATTAGGCTGGAATAACAGTTAATATTAAGGCTTCTAGCCTTTTAAATTTCTAAAGATAATATTCAAAAGAAAGAGCTATTTTATTTGTTGTGGTTGTAGTTGTTTCACCTGTAGTTGAGCTTTCTTGCTGTTCTTGAGTCATTTGATAAAATCCTTTCAACTGAAATTTCTTATGCAGCCAGTCAACTCCAGCACTTCCAGTAACAGAATTCTTCTTTAATTCTGAATCGTATGTCCCTTGAGTTATAACATTTAGAAAAACATTATTTCGGAATGGATGTCGATATTCTAGCTTTCCTCCTCCAATCAAATTCTTATCAAATAAAGCTGTATCAGCACCTGATACTTCTCCTACAATAGCAATTAAAGTAAAAGTTAATTTGTGTGGGTCATTCATCAAGTTATATAAATAGAAAAACTCCGCAATTGATTGACTTACGGTTTTATCTGTATCTGACTCTTCAAATTGAAACTGCTGATAAGTTAAATTTAATGAAAACCCTATTCCTTTTCGTTCAATATTATAAAATTCATTAATAGTTAATCCTGTTTTTGTTGCATTACCTAATGATAGTCCAAAGGATTCATAAGCAACCCAACTATTGAATATAGAAATTCCAGAACTTAAAGATCCATCTGAGCGATGATAAGAAAAAGTTTCTCCTGTATTCCCACCAGCAGAAGAAAGTTGAACACTCCAATTTTGAAAATCTGAAACCCAATGATGATATGATAAAATAGTAGTGCTTTGACTTCCTGTTCTCATTGTTGATGTTTTTTCTTCTCCACTCCAATTCTCAGTAAATATTTCAATTCGTTTTCCTTTTTGAAAACTCCAACGACCATAAAGTCCTAGCCTAGTTTGTAAAGCTTCGCCAACTTGTTCTTCTTGCTCATAAGATAGTTTTACTAATGGAAAATAGACTTCTTGTAAGCTTTTTGCTGTCCATTGATAAACTGAAATCTCTTTTCCTCCAGCATCAGCTAATCGACGGAAGTATTTGGTTGATCTTTGGAACTCTCCTTCTTCTAATAAAAAATATGCTTTTGTTGAAAGTCCTGATGGATCATATGGATACTTCTGAATTACAATGTCTAACTCTTTTTTAGCTTTATCGAGTTTCTCTAATTTTCGATATGCTTGAAACAAAGTAAGGCGGATATAAACTTCATCTTTTTTAATTAATTTTTCTCGTTCTATAAAAACTAAAACAGCACTCCATCGTTTTAATTGAACTAAGATATCAAGTTCAATCATTGCTAAGTAAGGTGCTGAAAACTGTTTCCGACCTTCTCGAATCTTTTTTAATGCTTTTAGTGGATGTTTCATTAACATTTCTGCTTTTGTCATAATCTCATAATCATGAGCTGATAAAACAGGCTTTTTCTTCATCCAAATGTACATATTCTTAAATGCATCTATACTTTCCTCTTTATCATCAGCAAGTGCATGTGCCTTTCCTAAAAGGAAATAAAACTTTGCTGACTTATAAAAAGTTAATAGTTTTTCAGCATAATCAATTGCTTGAGAATATTTATGCAGTAAAATTGAAACCTCTACATATTGCTGAACTCCTTTTAAATACAATGGATCTTCATCTAAAATATCTTCTAGTAAATCTTCAGTTGCCTTATATGGAATTTGTCCAAATGTTACTGTAATAAATTTTTTATTTTCAGGAAGATTTTTTTGTTTACTTAACAACCTTGATAAAATTTCTTCTGCTTTATCATACTCTCGATTTTTAATTAAGAATTTATAGTAAAGAATTTCTAAATAGTCTGTTGCATACTTTTGCAACACATCTTTAAAATCTTTTGCTTGTTCTTTTTTTGTTCCATAATCTTCACCTAACTCAATTAAACGAGTTGCTCTTTTTTGATTAGGATAGGCTTGGAATCTTTTACGATATACTTCATACGATTTCCTTTGATATTCATCTTTTTTATCTTCTAGATTTAACTTTTTAGCCACATCTACAAGCTTAATTAATACCTCTAAGTATTTATCTGCGTGCTCACTGTCACCTTTATACTCTGATTCTTCTGGAGCAATATTTTTTGTCTTTTTTAACAATTCTTCGAGTTTCTTAAATCCTAATTCAAGCTGATCTGTTAATTTTGCATAATCCACAATCAGTGGTAATATTTTTGTTTCTGCTTTTTCAGGAACATTTTTTTGATTAACAAATTTATCAAATGCAACAAAACTATTAGATTCAAGATATAATCGTGAAAGGTAATAAAAAGAATATTCTATTTTTGGATATCGCTTAATTACCTTGTTATATAATGCTTCTCCTTGTTTATATTTCTGCTTAAACATGTAGTATTGATACAATAGTCTGTACCACTTTTCATTCCTAGGATACAAAAAGACAAACCTTTCTAGTACTTCAACTTCTTTTTCAATATTTCGTTCAATTCGATACGTTTTATAAAGTTCAAGTAAAAGAGGCTTTAATTCACCATGCCTTTTGATCATTTTAAGAATATATGCTCGACTTTCATGTGGAATTCCTTTTTTTAGGAATAATTTTAGTCTTCTTTCCCATAAACTCTTTTTTTGATTAACTTCTATTCGATTTAGAATATTCATTGTTAAATCAAAATCACCGTTAATTTTAGCTAAGGTCAGAAAATAACCTAAATCCTTTTTAGGCAAATCAGAAACAGCAAACTTCTTCATTGCTTTGTATGCAGGAATTAATTGAGCACTCCAAATGAAAATCCTCATATCTAAAATTCTCATTTTTAATTTTTTAAACTCTCCATATTGATCATGAAGACCTTTCATCGTATTAGCTGCATCTAAAACAAGACCATTTCGTAAATAAAACTGAACTACCTTTTTTCCGTACTTAAATGAGTGTCCTTTCTTATCATACAAAAAAATCCAAAGCTTTTCTGACTTCCTAACTAACCGATGATATTCATAAACACCTGCTAATTTTTCAACAATTCTATGATCATTTTTACTTAACTTTAACGCTTTTTCTAATGCATCTCGACCACTAGATCTTTTTTCTTTCCATAATAAAAAGTCAGAATACTTTTCCCATGCTTGATAGGTTCCTAAAAACTCTGCTTGCCTACGATAAACGTCTAATCCTTTATTATCTTGCTTAATGAAAAAGTATAAATCACCAAGCTTTTTATATAGCTTTTTTGACTTCAATCCTCTTTGAAGCATTTCCTCCCAAAGAAGTATAATTCCTTGATAGTTATTTATTTTTCTCATTTGTCGGAGACGAGCTTCGAATACTTTTTTTTCTGCTTCGGTTACAAGACGTTCTTCTGCAAAACCCAAATTAACAAAAAATAAGGATAAACCTATAACCAAAAAGGCTTTAAATAATCTCATAAAACTATCTATTCAGGTATAAAGTATCAGGATGTTGTGCATTACGAATTCGTTTTAATTGTTCTTGTTCTGTTGGATAAATTAAAAGACCAAGAACAAATGCAAGTATAATTAGACAAATAAACAACGTTTTTATTTGGTTCATTTTTATTCAGGGATAACATGAATAATAGGCATCTTTACCTTTGGATCAGTAGAAACATAAAGTACATTATTGAATTGATGCACACTTAGTACTCCTATCGATTTTTTAAGATCTACCTTTCCAGATTCCAAACGAAAATTATTTAACTTCCCTCTATTTAGAATTTGATACCGATTTTTTGCAATTTCAATCACTTTAGATGAAATAAAACCTTCTACCATTTTGGTATATTCTGAAGGATATACCATTGAAAAATTTTGTTTTAATGCCCAATTATATATTTTTTTCAAC
>JBNMNM010000067.1:0-10350 GCA_051275585.1 bacterium
GCATATCTATTACCTAGATTATACTTTTTATATTAGTGCATATCTTCACTTGAAATATGTTATTTGCTGAATTTATGATAAATTTCCATAAATAACTAGATGCTCTTTCTTCGCATTTTTCTAATTGCAGTTAGCCTTGCTACAGCCAATTGGGTCTACCAAGTAATTAACAAACCTGCCGAAATTATTAGTATTTTTGGAACGAATCTCTATAAATCCACTGTCAAGACTTGGGATCACTATCAAGATAGTTTTCAAAAACACGCAACAAAAATAATCACCGCAGAATTTCTAGCAGCATTAGCTCAGGTTGAGAGTGGAGGAAATCCTCTTGCAACTAGTCAATGGCGTTGGCGTTGGACATCGAATATCACTAGAATTTATGCTCCTTCTTCTAGCTCTGTAGGCCTCTATCAATACACAACAAGCACATTTCAAGATGCACAACGATTTTGTGCTCGTTCTGGAAAAATTACAGTTTCAAGTAACTGGTATAATAGAAAAGGCTGCAAATTCAACTATTTTTACACTCGTTTATCTTCCTCAAATTCAATTGAAGTTACAGCAGCACGATTGCACTATTATACCAATAGAATCATTTACCGAAAAAAAATCAAATTAACACAAAGTAAAAAACAACAATTAGCTGCAATCATTCATCTTTGCGGAATCTCTGCTGGAAGAAGATTTGCGAAAAATAACTTTCAATTATCTAAACTTCCCCGTTGTGGAAGTCACAGTACAAGACGATATATTCGTAAAATTGTAAAACTTCAAAAGCAATTTAATACATACACTTTTTGAAAGTAAAATTATGGAAACACGTTTTCAAATCATTCTACAATTATCCATTTTTTTTCTACTTGCTATTCTTTTTGGTTGTAGTTCAACAAAACAACCACAAGCTATTATCCAACATGACTCATCTGCTGATTGTCCTACGCCTAAAAAAATTACTCCTAAAACACCTCTAAAACCTTTTAAGGTTTCTTTTAAAAGCTTTTTTAAAAAAGATGATTTAACAAAAAAAAGCTTAGAAATAGCGATAGAAAGCTCATTAGTTTATTTAAAAAGAATTCATCCTAAAACTATCTTTTTTTATGGAAGTGATAAGTACACAGCTCAAGAAATCGTTGCTTCCTTTAAACTATTTAAACAAATCATTAAAAAGCATTATCAATCAAAAGACTTCATTAAAAAATTAGAGGATAATTTTTACGCCTATCAATCACCTGGAAATAAAGAGAAAAAAGTTCTTTTTACAGGATACTATGAACCCACAATTCAAGGATCTTTAACAAAAAGTGATCTCTATTCCATTCCAGTTTACACAAAACCTAATGACCTTATTGTTTTATCTCTTAGTAAATTCCGAAAGAATTTAAAAAATAGAAGTATTGTCTACCGAATGGATAAAGGAAAAGTTCTTCCGTATTATACTCGAAAAGAAATTATGGAAGACAATATGCTGGCAGGGAAAAAATTAGAAATCGCTTGGTTTAAAAATCCAATTGATCTCTTTTTTTTACAAGTACAAGGCTCAGGAGTAATGAAAACACCTGATGGAAAAACAGTTCGTCTTGAATATAATGGAGCAAATGGACAACCATATTTGAGTATTGGACGATTACTTCTTTTAGAGAAAAAAATTCCAAAAGAAAAAATCTCAATGCAAAGTATTCGTAAGTATCTAACAACCTATCCTAAAGAAATGAATCGAGTTCTCTTTCATAATAAAAGTTATGTATTTTTTAAATTAGCTTTTGATAATGCCTTTCCAAAAGGAAACATTGGAGTTCCCTTAACTCCAAAACGTTCCATTGCAACTGATTACACTCTTTTTCCAAGGGGAGGTCTTGCATACCTCAAAACAACAGTTCCTAATTTTGATAAAAAATGGAAGCAAGATGGTCAGCGTCAAATTTCACGCTTTGTTTTAAATCAAGATACTGGCGGAGCAATTCGAAGTTATGCTCGAACTGATATTTTCTGGGGAAGAGGAGATTTTGCAAGAGAAACAGCAGGAAAATTAGCGAATTATGGTCAGCTCTTTTTTATCATTGCAAAAAAAGATAAATTAAAACCTTTTTTGAGTGCTCCAACACCTAAAAAAGAGAAAAAAATCCAACCAAAACTAATTTATACAATTCAAGTTCTGGCAACTAATAGCCTTGAAAAAGCAAAGCAAATTGTAGCAAAACTTAAAGTTCAAAAATTTGCTGCTTATATTATGGATACAGGAAAAAAGATTTTTCGAGTCCGAGTAGGAAAATTCAACAATAAAGAACTACTTGAAAAAGAAAAAATACGAATACAAAATTTCTTTAAAAATAAAATTTCAGTCAAAGCAATCCAAATTTTCAAGTAGATTTATTGTGGAAACAAGCCTAGCAATTACTGGATTTTCAGGTTCAGGAAAAACAACATTTATTGAAAAGTTAATTCCTCTCTTTCGAGAAAAGGAATATTCTGTTGGTTATATCAAACACACTGGACACCCTCACCTGTTTGATACTCCAAATAAAGATACTTATCGACAAACCATTGCTGGTGCTTGTTTTAGTACAATTTTTTCTGAAAAATATTGGAGTATTCACTGGCAAGAACAATTTCAAGAACAATTTCTTCGTCTTTCTCCTGCTGATATTCAAATCCTAGAAGGATTTAAGCAGTATGAAGGTTTAAAGTTAGTTTGTGTTCATCCAGTCAAAGGAATTCCAAAAGGATTAGAGTGGAATCAACTTAATGAAAAGGAACAAACCAATATAATTGCATACCTCACTCCAACAACTGAATATGCTCAAGAGATGAATTTAGCTTGCGGAAAAACTGTTGCTTATTGTCGAGATGATATTCAAAGCATTTTTCCAAAAATACTGAAACAATGGCTTGATTATCAAAATCAAAAAGTAGAGTTAAATGCAGCTATTTTAGTTGGTGGACAGTCTAAACGAATGGGAAAAGATAAGTTTCTTTTAGATTATGGCAAAGGACATCATCCATATTACCTCAAAGAGGTATTAGAGAAACAACAACCCATCAAAAAAATCTATTATTCAGGAAGAGAGGAACAAGAATCTAATTTAAAAGGAAACTGGATTACCGATTCATTTTTAAGAATGGGGCCGCTTGGTGGAATTCTTTCTTTATTTCAGAAACAACCACAATCTGCATGGCTTGTTGTTGGATGTGACCTTGCTTGTATTCAAACTGAAATTATTGACTATCTTATTTCACACAGGAATCCTTTAAAACATGGGACTTTTTTCAAATCTTCGCAAGGCGACTGGTTAGAAACTTTAGTTGGAATTTATGAGCCTTCTATTATTCCATCTCTTCATTTTTCATTAGCCAAACAACAATATTCATTGCAAAAAATTCTTCGATCTCGCTCAATTGAAATGTTAACTATTCCAGAGCAATTTGAAGAACAACTTTTTAATGCAAACACACCTGAAGAATATCAGAAAGCCCAAAAATATTGGACATCCACTAAGAACGACTTCGTGTAAAAATTGAAGCTTTCCATCGTCGAAAAGAATGAAATCGTTTTTTCCAATAGTATTTCCATCCATTCGACCTTGTTGATGAAACCATTGCTCCTTTTGAACTAGAAGCATGGAAAAAATAAATATTTCCATTTTTAATGTTCGTAACTACACCAGCATGTTGTGCTGAAGCACTTCCTTTTCGAAAAAATACAAGATCACCAACTCTTAATTTTCTTATAGAAATAGCATAACTATTTCTACGAATTCCTCTTGTATTGATATAGTATGGACGAAATTTATAACCATGCCTTTTGACTCCATTTCGAACAACTGCTGAAATTAAATTACTACAATCAGCTCCTCTCTTTCGATCAGGATTTGTTCCCCAACGATATGGTATTCCACGATAAACTCTGACCATTTTAGGAGCACTTAATCGAAGAGCATCATATACACTGTTAACACTTCTTCTATTTCTAGTAACTCGGTTTCTGTTCCTTCGATTTCGTCTGTTTATTGTTGAGTTTGAATTATTATGATTTGTAATAATTCTTCGTGTATTATTTTTAGATTTTGTTCGAGAACAACCAATTAAAAAAATAGAAATTATGATAATTACTAAAAAGTGAGATTTCATAATTTATCCTCAAGCTTTTAATAAAAAATAGTTCAGTAAGATTTCAATTTACTCTCGATACGAACTTGGAGATTTTCCCGTCCACTTTTTAAATGCTCGAAAAAATGCACTTGTTTCAGAAAAGCCTACTCGCAAAGCAACGTCTTCTAAAGTTATTTTTGATTTTTGCAAATATTCAATCGCTAAGTTTTTTCTAACCTTATTTTTAATTTTCTGAAAATTATCTCCCTCTTTTTTTAACCTTCTTCTCAAAGTTGCTTCACTTAGCCCTAATAATTTTGCAATATCATTGATATTCGCTAAAACACCATGAATATTTTGAGTTAAAATTTCTTCTACTTGATGATTAACTCCTTTTTTTCCAATTGGAATTGAAAATAGTTGTTCAGCAGAGTTTTCTAGAACTTTTGATAAACTTTTTTCATTTTGAACAACAGGTAATTGGAGCAATTGAATAGGAAAAATCAACTGATTATTTTTTTGATTAAATGCAATATTTAAACACTGAAAAACAAGATTGTATTCTTCCAAATATTTAGTTTCATCAAATTTCCAATGAATTCGACTTAACTCTAGCCTTTGTCCAATCAACCAACTGGCAAATCGATACCAAACAAAAATAGCAAGTTCGACTAAAAATATTGATGAAGGTTCATGTAATTCTGTTGATTCAATTGTAATGTAAGCAAATTGATCATCTGTAATTAAATCAAAATCAATTCCATCATAAACAAAACGACTGAATCGAAACCCTTTCTCTAAGGCTTCACCAAGATTGCAACTATGAACAACAGCAGAAGCTAAAAGAGCATGACTACCAGGAACAACCTTTTTTCCTTTTACACCACCGAATGCTTCATCTCTTGTTTGCTGAATTACCTTTATCCATAATTTTATCCATTTTTTAATCGGAATTCTTGAATTCTTTTTTTCTAGAAGATCAAGAGGCAAGCCACTATCTTGAAGAAGTGCTTTGATTTTTAAACCTTCTTCTTCAGCATAGTTTAAAAGAGAGTGGGCAAAGATTGTTGCAATTGTATTTCGCTTCATTATTTTTGTATGTGTTGAGCTTTTTTACAAATCAAAATGTTCAAAAATATCATTGTACCATCAATAATTTTCAGTATCATATGTTGAAACAATTGATATTTTTCCAAAAATTCACTTCCTACAAAGTAAACCATGAATACTACTAATAATTTTCAACAATACTTAGAGCCTAACTACTTTGTTGATAGTGATTCACCTGAGATCATTGAGTTCACGCATCAAACTATTGGGAATGCAAAAACAAATCAAGAAAAAGCCATTCGATTATATTATCAAATTCGTGATCAATTTCTTTATGATCCTTATACTTACCACCCAAAACATGGAAAAGATCAATTCAAGGCAAGTGCAACATTAAAGGTCGATCGGACTTTTTGTATTCCAAAAGCAGTGGTTTTAGCCGCATCTGCAAGAGTTCTTAAGATTCCAAGTCGGTTGGGGTTTTCAGATGTTAAAAATCATCTATCATCAAAACAATTAGTTGATTTTTTAGGAACTGATGTATTTGCTTTTCATGGCTATACAGAACTTTATTTGAATGAGAAATGGGTTAAAGTCACTCCTACATTTAATGATAGTTTATGCAAAAAATTTAATACTGCGAGTTTAGATTTTGATGGAGAAAATGATTCTCTATTACATCCTTATACAGCAGATAAAAAGAAACACATGGAATATGTTAAACAACGAGGAATTTATGCAGATGTTCCATACCAAGAAATTTTTGATACAACAAAGGAACTTTACCCTCATGCATTTGAAGACTCCACTGATATAGAGTTTTCAAAACATGTATTTGAAGAAGAAAATCCTAGTATTTAGGAATGGCTTAATTGGTTAAAAATTAATCCATAAAAAATTTCAGATTTTGAGGATTGATAACACCAGCCTAAATGTTCATGGCAGTTTGCACACAGAGCAATTTGCCAACTAAAGTCATCAAACCATGTAAAGTCATAAGTAGGGCTTCCAATTCTTATACAGCCTTCAGCATCAGAGAAACATCCTATCCGAAAAGCAATTCCTGTCGAATTTTCAAAAATATGTTCACTAGATCCTTGGATAGGAATGCTTAGTTCAAGCAACGTAATTAAATTTTTACACTTTCCACAAAAAATCCTATTTTTCTGTAGCTTTGTTTCTTTTGATGTTTTTTCTTTATTTCCAATCAATTCCTCTATTTTTTCTGGAGGAATTTTTTTAAAGATCAATGGTAATTGCTGAATTTCCAATAAATTATGGTTCACCGCTTCCATTTAGTCTTATCCTTTCTAATCAAGTTCTATCAGTTACAATAATTTTTCAGGAACACGTACACCTAACTGCATTAGGATTCCAGCAAGTCCTGCTTCAGGCTCAACATCTAAAATATGCATTGCAATAATTTTTTCATGCAAAATTCTTAGTTCAAGATTATGAATAACTAAGTGAAAGTCACGACCTGTTTTAGGAATAACAGGCAATTGAATATAAGTTAGATCTAGATTAGATTCATGCTTTCCAGTAAAATCAAGGGTTATTCTAACCCCTCCACGAACTTCTCTTAAATTACGAACTTTAAGACTTAAATCATCAAAAGCATCCCATAATGAATGAAATGCTTTAATGCTTATTTTTTTATTTAAAAGCTCAGGAATGAAGCCACTAAATAAAAAATCGTCTGCTAACTCATACCTCATTCTAGAAACATTCCAACTTTCAAGATCGTCAAAAAACTCTCTTGTAATTTTAGTTTTTGAAATTGGTGTAGTTGAAACAGGCATCACTTTTGGATGAACCAAGTTTTCAAAATCGGTATATTTTAACTTAATCAGATCTGTGTGTGTTCCTGCATTAAACGAAATTTCTTTATCTTCAGTCAGTTTTTGATCTGCAATTACATCAACACCATAAAGGTTTCCTAATGCTGGCATAGCACCAATATCACATCCTGGAAAACTTTGGCTAAATTCACTTTCAGAGGCTATCTCAATTGAAGTTGCTCCTAAACTTGTTTTTAATGCTTTTAAATCAATTCTTTGATTAGCAGGAATAACAACCATAATCATTTTTTGATCTGCTTTAACAATCACAGTTTTTGCAAATTCTTTTCCTGAAATATGAGTTAATTCTGCTGTTTCTTGAGCAGTATAAGCGAGAGGATGGCTTATTTTTTCATAACTAACATGATTTTGCTCAAGGTATTCTTTTAGGCGTGCTGACAACATGGAGCCTCCAGAGGAATAATTTTGCATGAAAATCATACTAAATTATCATTCTAGTCTCTTCTAACTTAAATGAGTATAAAATAGCTTATAAATCTATCCTATTTTACTATTTTTTTAAAAAATTACCGATAACGTTTTTCTTTTTTATAAAATAGTTCCTTATCTTGATACATTCTTTGATCTGATAATGCTAAAATGTTGTTTGGTTCTGTATCTTGAGTACTCGCAACCCCAATACTCATTCGAATTTTAAGTTTTTCTGAAGAACCATCACTGTTACGACAATGCATAAATAACTTCTCTTCCTCTTCACGAATTCGTGAAAGAAGGTTGTTTGCTTCCTCATTTTTTGTAGAAGGACATAAAACAACAAATTCATCACCACCTAAACGAGCAACTATATCACTTTTTCTGCATGATAAAAGAAGTAAATCTGCAACTTTAATAATCATTTTATCTCCATCACCATGACCATATTCATCATTGACTCGTTTCAGACCATTAACATCAATTAGAAATATAGCAAAATGAATATCAGGTATTCGTAATGAAGTTTCGACCATATCATTTAGTTTTCTTTCTAAATAAGACCGATTATAGGTGCTTGTCATACCATCAGTGTTTGCCTGCTGTTCTAAACGTCGAGTTAAAGTTTTATGATCTGTAATTGATGTTAATTGCTCAATAAAAAGATTAATTACTTCTAAAGTTAACCTTCTTTTAATTTCTCCAATAAACATAAATTTTCCAATAATTTTCTTTTCACGATTAATCATTGGAAGAACCTGCAAGCGGCTATTTTGATTATAAATAGGTAAATGAGGAAAAATATCAGCTTCTGGTCTTGAAGTTGGAGATTTTTTTTCAGGCAATAAAACTGACTCGATATTTGAAAAAATATAGTTTTGTTTCTTTTTTGAAAAACCTAAAAATACTGCATTTTCTACAATATCAAAACGTTCTCCAAATAAAATGACTCCAAAATCTAACTCAGAAAAAAGATCTTTTAACTGTGTTACTGTATTTAAAATAATTTCTTCAATTTTATCAGTTTCTTCATTTAATGAATGAAGATTAACTAAACCATGAAAAACACTGTTTGCTCTTTGAATCACCTTATTATTTTTTGTTAAAATACCTTCTTTTTGAAGACTATCTTCTAATAAACTTTGTAATTCTTGAGTTCTTTGTTGTACTTTTTCTTCTAAAATTTGGTTATTTTTTTGTTCAATAAATAAAGCTTTCCTTTGATTTTCCTCTCTTTCTTTTTTCATTCGTCTAAAACGTTCTGATAAACTTACTGAAAGAAAGAAAACTTGGCATAAAGAACCTACATGTGCTCCATACTCAGTAATAAATACTGAAGGTAAAAACCCTAATGCTTTTAATGAAACAATTAATTCTCCAATGAACATTGCTCCCCAACCTATTACATAATACAGAGCACTTTTATCTCCATGAAGTGAACGAATAATTCCAGTAAGAATAAGTGGTATAGGAAGAATAATTGCTAAAAATAAAGCAACCTGAATACTAAAGAAGGGATCACCGAAAATCGAAATAAAAACAACAATAAAACAAAGAACAGTAAAAAAATCAAGAACTTTGCTAAGAAGAGGAGTATTCTTTTTTGTATTTAAAAAGTGTTTTGTAAAGAGTATGGCAAAAAAGAGGGTCAACGCAATAAACAAGCCTCGATTATATTTCGCCCAAAGTGGATGATTCGGCCACAAATATTCTAAAGCAAACCCTCCAAGGGTCGTTTGAAAAAGGAAATAAAAGGAAATAAATAAAACATAATAAAAATGTGCTTTATTTCGAAAAGTCAATAAAATCATATAACTATAGAAGACTACGCTAAGCATAATTCCATAGTAAATTCCCAAAAAATATTGTGTATCATGGTCATCTATATAAAATGCCTTTGGAGACCAGATTTTTAATGGAAATTGTAATGTTTCAGAGCTTTCAAGACGAAGATACACCCATTTTTTCTCTTGTTTATTAATTTTTAATTTAACAACAAAATTACGATGAGGAATAGTTCTTGATGAAAAGGGTAGTAAATCTCCTAATTGTTCTACTTGAATAACCTTCTTTTTCTGAAGAATATAGACCCACATTGAATCCATATAAGGGTATGCTAATTCAAGTAACCAAAAATTATCTATATATGTTGGATTTTGAAGTTGAAAACGAACCCAAAAAACTGATTTTGAAAAACCATAGTTTGGAATATCATCTTTACTTTTTTTGAAGTTTTTTTGATGTTTTTCATCTTGAAGATCATAAATAGTTAAAGATGTTGATTGATCCTCTAAAACCTCAATATGTTTTCCTAATAATATAACATCAATAGAACTATGCAATTGAACTGCATATAAATTAGGAATATAGCATAAAATGCTTCCTAAAATAAATAATAATTTCAATATTTCCCTCAACAAAAGCAAAAATTTATATCATAAAAATAATAATTTTTGGCATATTATAATCAAATGATTTGAATTCTTGCAAAATATAAATAATTAAAACCCATATTCCATTAAAAAACTTGGAATTCTATTTTCTAACCAAAATGTTGGCTTCCATGGATACTTTCCAGTAACAAAACCAACATGTCCACCATACTTAGTAAGTTCTAATGTAATTGAACTAGAAATTTCACTCTGTTTCGGTGGAACGGTATGATCCATAAATGGGTCATCAATCGAGTGAATAATTAGAGTATTTGTCTGGATTTTTTTTAAGAATAATTTACTACTAGATTTTTTATAATAGTCATCTGCTCCCTGAAAATTATGAATCGGAGCCGTAAAATATTGATCATACTCCCACAATGTTTTTGCATTCAAACTTTGTTGAAACTGTTTTTTTGGATAATGCTTATTTTTTTTATGAAGTAATATTCTTAATTTTCGTAATAAATAACGTTGGTAAAACTTAGAAAATCCTCGATTCAAAC
>JBNMNM010000068.1:0-10319 GCA_051275585.1 bacterium
TGTGAATTATTTTATTTTTTTGCATATCAATATGGATTTCTCAGTTTACAGTAAAAAACGATGGGAATTTATTAAAAAAATTCTCATGAATTTTACGGAATCAACATACCCTAATGATAATAAAAAAAAGGAAGATCCTCTTCATAATCTATGGTTACGGAAGATATTAGTTAGTGGATTAATGTCTAATAAACAATTCCTTCCAAATAAAGACCTAATTCTATCACTTTCAATTGATGACGAAGAGGAAACTGATTTTAAAAATGTAAAAGACAAACAAAAAGAATTTTTTGATCAATTAACTCCTACAACATTGCATCAAATTCAGGGAGACCTTTCTTTTACTCTTTCCTTTCTTTCTTCTTTGCAAAAGGGAGAGTCTGAGGAAAGTGTTGTTGAAAAAATATTGAATACAAATTTCTTGGTTAATGAAGAAGAATCATTCAGTTTAGTGGGTGTTTGGCTTGTTGATATGTACGATAAAGGGTTGCTAACAAAAACACCTAAAATACAGAAAAAAGTAACTGCAATTCGTCATCAAACAAAAAAAACACATGAAAAACAGGAAGGCATCCAACAGTATACAAAAGAAATTTTAACCAAACGAGTGGTCACCTCAGAAGTTCGAAAATCTACAAAATCACTGCTCTTAGCTAATCAAGAGTATAAAACGGTTCAAACCAGCCAAATCTTTTTTTCTGGAACAAATAAAGGTTGTATCATGCGAGAGTATGATGACAGCAGTAAGGTTTTTCAAGATCAACGAGTGATGAAAAGCTTTTCCAATGTATTTCAGAAATTATTCCAACATCTTGAAAAAACAGGAAATAACAAAAATCTGATTAAAAATTCAATTCGACAAGTTACGGAAAATAAAAAAATTAATGAATACTATCTTCCTTTTTTAATTGAAGATAATGAAAAAAAATATCTATTTTCAATTGGAATGACAACCGTTCGAGGAGTCGAAGTTAAAGATAACAAAGTCATTGAGTCATTTTTACCGTATGTAATTCTATTTGGAGAAGATCCTGTACATGAAGGACTCAAGCGTTTAAATCGGAGAGTTCAAGATTCTGAAGATGAGTGGCATCACACTCCATTTAGTTATGTAAATTCAAAATTATACTATAAATTTTTATTTGATATTCTTCACCTTTTACCAGAAGAGGCATGGTCTAGTTTAGATACACAAAAATGCTTGTATTATCTTAAAACAATGCCATCAACAGCAAAGGCTCAAGTTAATTATCTGATTGATCGTTTTTGGAAGAATGAGAAATCGAAAACACAACAAGGTATGTTTTCGTAAATATTGATTTTTTTATGATCGAATCCAAAAGCTTAATTATTTATCTAAGTAAGAACTGACTAAAAACAGTTAGTGAAATTATTCAATCAATGTTCTTTCCATAAAAAAACAAGATCAAATTTTTATTAAGTATTAAATCTACTTAATACTACTGTTAAAACCCCGTTAGAAGCACTCCTAAATTTAGCTTCCTTATTATAATTTACAATCGTGAAAAATGGATAATCTTAGAATAGAAGATAATGATTTACGAACCAATCAACAAAGAAAATATGTTCCTTTTGAAGTTATTGATGTAATGGTTCAGAATTTTTTTGAAAATCAATATCAAGATTTTTTAAAAAATAAAGATAATCCAAAAAAAAATAAAACTCTTAATGAAATCAGCCAAAATTTTAAAGTAATTCAAATTAAAGAAATTAAATCATTATTTCCTAATGATAGTAAAGAAAGTCAGGAATATAACAATATTGTTAAAAATCTAAGAGAAATTTTTCAAAGTAGATTAAAAGAAATCAGTTTTGTTGAAAAACATGAAGCTTTTTTTATTTTTGACTCAGGCATTAACTTAATAAAATCTGAAATTAATATTATTAATTTTGTTAAATATCTATGTGCAGGAAATGTAGAGGCATTAAAAGATCTTTGTTATCGTTTATTAAAGAGATTTACTTATACAAATAGAAATATTGTTCGTTTACTACGTAAAGGTGCCGATTTAGATATTTTTCCTGCGGCTACTCAAATTAGTGACATTGGTTCTTTATCTAGATTGCGTGATGATATTGCGACAACCTTATTTGGTTTTTTTCCTCCCAATTTTTGGATGGAAAAAGCTTCTGAGTATAAACTTCAAAAAAATCAATATGCAGATATTTTAGCCACAGTTTTTAAAAAATATTCAAAAGAAAGTATTAAAGAAGAGATTATTGATGATCGAGAAAATCTTTTAGTGATGTTTGTGAATTACTTTATTTTTTTGCATATCAATATGGATTTCTTTTTTTATAGTAAAAAACGATGGGAATTTACGAAAAAAATTCTCATAAATTTTACTCAATCAACGTATCCAGATGAAAATGCAAAAAATAATGATCCTCGTCATAATCTATGGCTGCGAAAGTTGTTAGTAAGTGGCTTGATGGGAAACAAGCAATTTTTACCAAACAAAGAATTAATTTTATCACTTGTAAGTGATGATTTAGAAAAAATAGATTTTAACAATATAAAATCTCAACAAAAAGAATTTTTTGATCAATTAGCTCCTTCAACATTGCATAAAATTCAGAGTGACCTTTCATTTACTCTTTCCTTTCTTTCTTCTATGCAAAAAGGTGAATCAGAAGAAAATGTAATTGAAAAAATATTGAACACAAATTTTCTTGTTAATGAAGAAGAATCATTTAGCTTAATGGGAGTTTGGTTTATTGATATGTATGATAAGGGATTGTTAACAAAAACACCTAAAATACAAGAAAAAGTAACTGCTATTCGTACTCAAATAAAAAAAATAAATGAAGAACATGAAAATATCCAGCAGTCTACAAAGGACACTTTAACCAAACGAGTAATTACTTCAGAAATTCGAAAATCTACAAAATCAATGCTCTTAGCAAATCAAGAGTATAAAATGGTTCAGACAAGCCAAATCTTTTTTTCTGGAAAAAACAAAGGTTGTATTATGCGAGAGTATGATGACAGCACTAAGGTTTTTCGAGATGAACGAGTAATGAAAAGTTTTTCGAATGTATTTCGTATTTTATTCCATCATATTGGGAAAACAGAAAATAATGAAAAACTAATCAAAAATATAACTCTGCAAATTCGAGGAAATAAAAAGATACATGAATACTATTTTCCTTTTTCCATTAAAGAAGGACATAATAATTATTTGTTTGCGATTGGAACAACAGTAGTGCAAGGAGCCGTGGTTAAGGAGAGTAAGGTTATTGAGTCATTCTTGCCGTATGTGATTTTATTTGGAGAGATTTCTATGAATGAAGAAATTGGCCATTTAAGTCGAAGAGTTTATGGTTCTAATACTGAATGGCATCATATGCCGTATAATTATAAAAATTCAAATTTATATTATAAATTTTTATTTGATATTCTTCATCTTTTGCCTAAAGAAGGTTGGCAGAATGTTGATACACAAAAATGTTTGTATTATCTTAAAACAATCTTATCACCATCAAAAGTAGAAATTAGTTATTTGATTGATCGTCTCTGGAGGAATGAGAGACCGAATACAGGAAAAGGCATGCTTTCTTGAGGAAAGAAAAGGAAGAACCAATAATTACAGTTCTTCTCTTGGTCTAGATTGTGGGACTACTCATAAACAAGGGTCACAATATATTTATAATAAAACCCACCACCAGGATTAAAATTAACACTTGAAGAATTGGTTACATCAATTGTTATTGTACTTCCTGCTGTCCAATAACTGCTTGAAATTTCTTTATTTGCCCAATTTGTAGGAGTGTGCAAAGTACTGCTTTGTTCACCTGTATTGACTGTACCTAATGAGTTGCTATCAAACAGAACCGTTGCATATTCACTACTAGAATCAAAATCCCCAGCCATTTGAAAATTCAAATAAACCTTTGTTGTTCCACTAGGAATTGTAAAACTCAAAGATTCTGTAGTGTTTGCAGTCAAGCCTTGAGCCGTTCCTGTTTGAGTATTGGCATCTTTTCCAATGTCACTTTCAATATCTTTACAACCTTGTATCCACACAAGGGATAAAATAAGGAAAAATAGAATTTTCTTTTTCATATTTTATTTTTTTACGATTTTGTTTTTAAAATTCCCATCGAAAATCAAGATAGGCACCAACACCATTTGCATTAAAGGTATAACTTGTTCCCGTTTGGAAATACTCTTCTCGTAAACTTGTAGTTCCTTCTGTTTTTGTAATAGAAAGAAATTCTGCTTGAATTGCGTGAATCCCAACTCGAACTCCAAAGTCATGTCCACCAAAATCAAAAAAGACCTCAGCTTGTGTAATTGTCCCAGTCGAGCTGTATATTTCTGAACCTGATTCAGTAAATGCAGAAGCAGACGTTCCTGTATATGTATCAGTGTATGTTGCAACCCCAAATCCACCTTTTATTCCTAATGTAGAACTTCTGCTAGTTGGAATATGAAGCGTCATTGTTGCTAAAAAACTAACAATTGAAATTTCCTGTTCAATTTTCTCATAGTCACCAAGAAGATCAGTGGTTGTTGCTGTAAGAGTTCGTTTTCGAGTCAATGTAAGCATCTTCATTCCAGGTGCAAGCCAACGAAAAAGAGCATAATCAGCATAAAGTTGAAAACCAGATGCTTTATCTATTTTATCAACCGTTGTTCCACCTCTTGAGAATTCACTTCTAGCTCCATCTTCTTCTAAAAAAGAGTGAGCAACAACGCCTAAACCAGCAGTCCATCCAAACGAATTTCTTTTCCAAGGACTAGAAGGTTTACTTTTTTTCTTTTGAACTTTTCTTTTTGGTGGAGGTCTTAGTTTTTTAGGTGGTTTTTGAAATCTCTCTGGAGACCTTTTTTGATCTACCCAAAGAGTATATGCACCTGTGTCATTGTAATTAGCAGCAATTACTTTAATGTAGTAAAGTCCTGGCTCTAAAATTTCAGCAAATGACTCTCGTAATGAGATGAAATTTTTTCGTTTTAGAATCTTTCCTGTAGAATTTTGTAAATCAACAAGAGTATCTAAATCTGGATCAACAGTGATATTGAGCCTTCCTCTTTGACTTAAAAGAACTTTAAAAAAGTCCTCATCTCCTTTTTTTTCTAACTGAGCTGTAACCTTTTGACCTAAACTTAGGAATGTTGCGGTAGATCGTTTGTTACCATGATCATCTTTAGAGTTATTTTGATCTGACTGTGTTTCTTGATCTTTTTCCTCAACTCTAGAAACCAGTTGTTTAATCTTCGCTTGTAAAGATGAAAGATTACAATCTTCACAAATTGCTTCATCAAGGATTTTTTCATCATTTCGAGTCAAAGTGATACTAAGACGTTTCATTCCAAAATCATTGAGAACTTTTAATGATAAAATTCTCTTTGTATTTAATGTACTTAGAATTTTTTGAGTACATTCATGATCTTTAAAACACTGCTCTGTAGAGTAATTTTCAAGATGTTCTGTGAAAATTTGTGGTCGTTTTGCAAGAAGTTGTTTTTGAGAAATTACTCGATATTTTTGACGAACACTTCGTTTGAAGTGCTGGATAATCGATCTTTTATAATGTCTAGGAAAGTCACCAACTAATGTAACTGGTCCCAATAACACGGATGTTTTTCCCCATGCAAGTGCAGGAAGAAGAAAAAACAATCCAATATAGAAATAAATAAACCGTTGAAGAATTTTCATAAATTAAAATCAATTCAAATTTTCTTAATTAGGTTAGAGCTGGGATCCTAAATGTTTTTTTGAAAATTGGATAGGGTTTTGAGGTTCAAGTGATTAACTTATTTAAGCATTGAGAAAAAAATTGCTTACAATTTTTTTTGAAAAAGAAGAAAGGAGTTTATGTAAAAAGGGTTTAGCTAGATAATATTAATTAATTTTATAAAATTTCAAGATTGACTTTTTGAATTTCATTTTTATAAATTAGTTGAATGTTTTTAGGGATTCTCAGATTCCTTCTTCCTACAAGAAAAGACCCATCGGTTCTGATTGATTCTAATAAATTCAAAATTGATAGCAAAGCTAACTTTTGTTGTTACTTGATTCGAGAGTAGGACTGTAATCAAGTTCAATTTGTACAAAGTTAGGAGTTTGTTATGCAAATCTATATCTCTCCAAATACATTCAAAAAACAAACAAAAATTCTTGTTAAAAGCTGGCCAGAAGGCTCTCTGAAGTCTCTTCAGGCAAGGAAATTGTTGTGTTCTTTGTATGGTTATAAAACTCCACATCACTATCATCAGTTAGCTTCAACTCTTGCTGGTTCTGTAATTCCTGCAAATGAACATCTTTTCACTGCAAAACTAGATCATTTTGTTCAGCAATTAGCTTTTTTAGGGAATTTGAAGGAACAAGAATCCTTTTCATTACTAAAATTGTTATGGCCAAAGTATATTCAAAAGAAAAGATTTTTTCCTCATCGAAGTTCTTTTGCTTTCTATGGTGATTTGAATGATTTTCTTTTGCAAGAAAACAAAAATAAAACCATTGAGTATCGATTTCAAGAATCACCCGCAATTAAAGACACCATTGAAGCTCTTGGAGTTCCTCATCCAGAAGTTGAACTGATTTTGGTGAATGGAAAGAGTGTTGATTTCTCTTATCAGCTTCAAGAGAATGATCAAATACAGGTATATCCTCCATACCATCAGTTGAATGTTGCTGAAGATGAGAAATTGCCTGTATTTCCTCAAGGAAAGCCAAAATTTATTTTGGATGTTCATTTAGGTTCTTTAGCTCGATATTTGCGAATGGCAGGATTTGATACATGGTATGAAGCAACTGATCGTGGGGATCAATATTTAGCGGATACATCAGGGGAAACAGGAAGTATCGTTTTAAGTCGTGATATTGGTTTACTAAAACGAGCTAGTGTTTGTTATGGTCATTGGATGCGAAACTCAGATCCAAAAAAACAGTTTCAAGAAGTGGTTGAGTATTATCAATTAGCTTCTTTTTTTGAACCTTTTTGTCGTTGTACTGAGTGTAATGATTTTATTCACCCAGTTGATAAAGAAGATGTTCGGGAAAAAGTTCCAGATTATATTTATGAGTATCAGCAATCTTTTCAACAGTGCCAAGGTTGTCAGAAAATATATTGGAAAGGAACTCACTATGATCGTATGCAAAAATTTTTAACTCAATTCCACTAGACTCAAGAGAGAAAAATGATGAAAGCAGAATCTGCAATCTCACAGTTTGAGTGGGATACTTGCCTCTCTGTATTACAGCGAGTGAAGCAGGATGTTACGATTGCACATGATTTAACAACATTACAAACTGAATTGTATCAAATCCATGATCAAATTCGAAAAAAAGAAAAAAAGCGTCAAAAGGAAGCTAGAGAGAAACAGGATCGAGAACTATTAGAAAGTTGTCTTCGTGCTCAGATTGAGCCAATGGATGATCTTGATATTCAGCAAAAACATCCTTTTCCAATTCCAAGAGTTGATTTTACTAAAACAGAGCAACGAAAATTAAATCGACCTGTTCGATGTTATGTATGTAAGGATTTTTTTCATGATGTTCACTTTTTCTATCCAAGATTGTGTCCTTTATGTGCAAACCAGAATTATCAAAAGCGTTCAGGAAGTGTTGATCTAAAAGGTTATACTGCTCTGATTACGGGTGGTCGGATTAAAATTGGATATGAAACGGCTCTGAGACTATTACGAGATGGTGCAACTGTATTGGTTACAACACGGTTTCCAAAGTCGGCAATTCAGCGATATCAAAAAGAATCTGATTTTGAAATGTGGAAGCACCGCCTAAAAATCTACTTTCTAGATTTAAAACATATTCCAAGTGTTGAGCAATTTGCCCATCACTTACTGACAACATTGCCATCATTAGAAATTTTGATTAATAATGCGGCTCAAACGATCAGACGACCACAAGCATTTTATGAGCATTTGAAGAAATTTGAGCAACTTCCTGTAACCGAAAATGAAAAGCCGTTGTTAGGATACTCAGAAATTGAGCAACAAAAAATCCCTTTTTTAGAAGGTCAGGAAGAAAATGCACTACTGAATTTAGAGCATTTTCCAAAAGAAAAATATGATGTGGATGCTCAACAAGTTGATTTGCGACCAAAAAATACATGGAGTACAAAACTTGCAGATGTTGAGACTCGGGAACTATTAGAGGTTCAAGTAGTAAATTCGATTTCTCCATTTTTGTTAAATAGTCGCTTAAAACCTCTATTTTTGAAATCATCATTTCGAAAACGGTTTATTGTGAATGTTTCTGCAATGGAGGGACAGTTTAATCGAAAAACTAAAACTGACTGTCATCCCCATACGAATATGGCGAAAGCAGCTTTGAATATGATGACCCGAACATCAGCTCAAGATTATGCAAAAGATCAAATCTATATGAATAGTGTTGATACGGGTTGGGTAACACAAGAACATGCTTATCCAATCAAAAAAGCATTACGAGAAAAAGGATTTGTTCCACCTTTAGATTGTATTGATGGTGCATCACGAGTTTATGATCCAATTGTTACAGGAATTTCAGAAAAGAAGAAAACACCAGTATTTGGAAAGTTTCTGAAAGATTATAAAATTTCAGAATGGTAAAAAATATTGCTCCCTATCTATTATTGATGGATAGGGAACATCTAACCACATTGAGGAATTTGTGAGAAATCAAGTTTTGTTAGGATTGTTTGTTTTATTTTTAATTTTTCCTTTTTATTCATTTGGAAAGGTAGAGGTATTCTATGAAAATGATGAATATGAAATTCAAGGTTCATCAATTCAAGAGCTTCAAAAAGAGATGGATACCAAAGGAAAAATCAAAGATAAAAATCGGGTTTATGATGCTTATACCTCATGGCATCTTCAATGGGCTTTTGGTATTGAATGGCGTAAAGATCGTTGTGGACTAAAAAATATCCAAATTTTTACTCGAATTCATCGTAAATTTCCGAAGTGGAAAAATCAAAAACAAGCCTCTCTAAAACTACAACAACATTGGAAATTTTATTTTCAAGCATTAAAAGAGCATCATAATGTGCATCGAGATTTAGGAATTGCTGCTGCGAAAAAAATTGAAAAGTTATTAGCAAAGGTTGAGCATCCTGATTGCAATTATCTCAATGTAGTTGCTGGAATTAGGGCTAGAAATATCATTAAGCAATTTGTTTTGACTGAAATTGAATATGATAAATTCACTGACTATGGAAAAAAGACAGGAGCAAAATTAGAGTAAAAGCTTAAATTGCTAAAATAAGTCACAATTGAAAATTTGAACTCTCCCATTCCTTTAGGTTTGTACTTAGGTGAGGGAGAATTCAACAGGAAATATAAGGTTTAATTCTCATTTCTTAGTTTTTTCCTAAATTTCTTGAAATAAGTCTCGTGTACCCTGATTTCAAAAAATGAAGGAATACTCTATTAGGACGTAATTGAAACATTGACGAAAATGCAACATATTATATAGCATTTTTAGCTTAAATCCAACATAGAGGTTAAAATATGGAATCTGAACAAATTCTTGAAAAAGCTGATTCTTTCGCCGAAGAAATGGAAGAATTCTCTAAAAAAATGACTAATACAACAACACCAAAAAATAGTGGTCGCAGTAATGCTGAAATAAATGAAGCATTTGCTTTAGGTGCGAAGCGAATTGCATCAGATACAGTGGACACGCCATTGATTATTAAAATTGCAAGAGAAGCTGTAGCATGAAAGAAAATCTTGATTCTAATTTTCAATTAGATCGCAAGGCTTTTAATCAAGCTTTGTATACTGCTCTTCTAAAAAGCTTAAAAAATGCAGGACTAAATGAAAGTGATGTTATTGTTATAAAAACAAATTTATTTACTGCCATTGTTGAACTAGAAAAAGATATAAATTTCCTTAAGATGCGAAGAGGCTGCAATCCTTCAGATACAAAGTTAGCAGGTGTTATTATTTTTCGTTTAATGAAGCATCAAATTTTTAATTGGACAATTGAGGAACCTGAGCAAAAAGACGTTTATTTTTTTGTTTGTATTGCCTTTAATCTTATAAAGCAGAGTCTTTTTCCTGAGATAGATGTAAAAGAACCACGAATTGCAGGAAGATTGAAAGAACTCTTTTATCAGATTTCTCAACGCCACATTAATCAGGAAAATATTGCTGTAATATTAGATGGTGTCAAAATGATTGATGAACTCCTTAAATCCCACAAGAAGTAATCCAATATTAAATAATTAATTACTTTAAACTGACATTGAGCAGGTGTAATTTCTAAAAAAAACATTTATAATGAATAATAGTTATTACTAGCTAACTATCAAATTAACTTACTGGAATTATTATATAAATG
>JBNMNM010000069.1:0-10305 GCA_051275585.1 bacterium
TTGTTTTGCAGATACAGCTAAAGTTCCACGATCATATTGTATTGTGATCTGCTCTGGTTGATTTGCTTTCATTGAGTAATGCTCTCACTCTTAGGAGAAAAAGAATGGACAAAAAAGATAATAGAGATAATAGAAAACAACGAGGTACTCCACTTCCACATGAAGCGGTTTTATTAAGTAAAATTATTAGTGAACGACTTAAAATTAAAATTACCTTCTTAGATGGAGAGTTGCTTGTAGATACTTTACGTTGGCATACTCCGTATCATTTAGGGCTTCGTAGTGGTAAGGTGGTTAATAAATCAGCCATTAAGTATTGGGAAATTGAACAACTGTAACATGAGTAAGTAATGTTTTATGTTGGGCAATTCTTTTGCCCAACAAAATTTGTTCTAATAATTTATCTAGACTTTCATGGTTGAGACAAAATCTACACACTCTCCAACAAGAACACAAACGAGAAAGCCTGCTCAGGGAAATAGCAGAGACACTAGGCAACGCCAAAATATTAATCCTACTCAATCAATTTCTTCTTTTTTTGCAAAGTTTTTTTTGCATTGGTTTTTGCCAATTGTTATTTTTATTGGTTTGACTCTTTGTGTTTATCTATTCTTTGTATTTTTTGATTTACAGTGGAGTACGTTAAGCCTCGAAGAAGGGATTAAATTTTTTAAGATTAGTCTTAGTACAAATCAGAAAGCAGTTAATGACTCAATTGGATCGTTTATTGAGTTAAATGCAGCTATTTTAGGTCTTGTTATTACCGTTGTTGCTATTGTGCTACAACTTGCGGCACAGCGATATACAACAAAATTAGTTGATTTATTTCTCTCTGATAAGGTGAATGTTGGAGCATTGCTCTTTATGATTTTTACCTTAATGTACTCTGTAATGGTAATTTTTGCGATTAAAGAAAATTTTTTTCCCATCTATGCAATTACAGTCCTGTTCATTCTGGTGTTAATTGAAATCGCAATTCTAATTCCTTTCTTTAGATATGTTTTTAAGTTTTTGACTCCTGAGAATATTATATCGTCAATTCGGAATAATTCAAAACAGTCAATTACCTACGCAATCAAGAATCAAGGGTTAAAAGATATTGGCCCTTCTCAAAAAGAAGTTAACAATGCTTTAGAACAAATTTCAGATACAGTTTTGAGTTCAAATACTCACATGGATCGAAATGTAGCCTTAATGGCTCTTAATCAAATTCGAGAAATGGTATTGGATTATCAAGTTCTGAAAGGTCATCTAGGCAAGCCTTGGTATCTTATTGATTTTCACACATTTATTGGGATTTCAAGCGACTTTTTTGATGAGATTAAAGAACGAAAAATTTGGGTAGAAGCAAAAGCATTTATGAACATGGAATTGATTTTTAAAATGTCAATTCGTACTATGCCAGATGCAATTAGTGCTATTGCTTATAACACCCGAATTTTAGGCGAAGAAGCAATTAAAAATAAAGATCGTGAATTGCTTACAATGGTTGTAGCTTACTACAATACGTTTTTACGAATTGCTTTAAATGACAAGAATGTAAAAGCAATTTTCAACTTGCTTTATCAATATAGAATGCTCACCGAAAAGATTTTTGCTTATGATATGGAAATGGCCGAAAAAGTCCTTTTCTATTTTAAATATTATGGACAAGAATCAATGAGGTTCGGGATTTGGTTTGTTCTTTACACTGCTGCGATGGATATTGGTCAATTGCTTGCCTTTGCCTATGATCAAAATGTTGAGAACCTACCCAAACTACTCGATGTTTTTCTAACTGTTGATGATGACCTTGATCCTGTTAAGGACAAAGCAGTCCACAAAGGAGTTAGAAAAGCACAGTTAATTTTTGCAGCTTATTTGATGTCAAAAGGTGACAGAGTTTATGTTGCTAAAATTTTAGAAGATTTACGAAAAACAGATACATTTAATCAATTGATCTCTTTTCGTGATGAACTTTTGGCTGTAAAAGATAAGAAGTTTTGGGAAGTAACAGATCGAGGAATCAATTTTGAGTATATTGATACGACGCAAAAATCAGCTTTGTGTGAATTTTATGATGAATTTATTATCTCTGATCCTGAACAATTTAAAAAGTAATAACCAAAAGGCTGGAATTAAATTCCAGCCTTTTTTTTTATCCAGCCAACCGTAAAACCCCTTCCTTTAGGTCTGTACTTAGGACACATCTCAATTATGAGAAAATTACATTTTTTAAGTGTTTGATTTTATTGATACGGCTTCATTGAAAGCTATTAAATAGGCCGATATCAAAATTCAGTAAAATCAGCATTTTAAAAATATGTGTCCTAAGTACAGCCTTTAGGTGGGGGAGAGTTCAACTCAAAATTATAATTTAGATGCTACAGTTGATGCTTGCTTAATTGCACGCTTTGCATCTAACTCAGCAGCTTCATCTGCACCACCAACAAGATATACAGGAACATTTGCTTTCTCAAGCCCTGCTTGTAATTCTCGCAATGGATCTTGTCCTGCACAAAGAACTACATGATCAACATCTAAAACTTCTTGTTTCCCATCTACCGTGATGTGAAGTCCTTGATCATCAATTTTGTCATATTGAACAGCATTAATCATTGCTACTCGTTTCATTTTTAATGCAGCTCGATGAATCCAACCTGTAGTTTTTCCAAGACCTGCACCAATTTTTGAATCTTTTCGTTGAAGTAAAAATACTTCTCGTGGTGATGGCACAGGAACTACACCTTGTTTTGCTAAACCACCTCGACCTTCATAACCTTTATCAACACCCCACTCTTTTAAAAAGGCATCTGTATTTAAACTAGTTGGTGTTCCCTCATGAGCAAGGAATTCAGCAACATCAAAGCCAATTCCACCAGCGCCAATAACTGCTACTTTTTTCCCTACTTTCATTTTTTCTAATAAAACATCTTTGTAATTAACCACTTTAGCATGATCAACACCTTCAATTGGTGGAGTTCTAGGAATAACTCCTGTGGCTAAAATTACTTCATCAAATTTTTCTTCAATCAAAGTTTCAACAGTTGCTTTCGTATTTAAACGAACATCAACACCTGTAAGCTCTAATTGTTTTCCAAAGTAACGAATTGTTTCATGAAATTCTTCTTTTCCAGGAACTTGGTTTGCAATGTTTAATTGCCCACCAATTTTATCGCCTTGTTCAAACAGAACAACGTCATGACCACAAACAGCAGCAACCGTTGCACCTGCAAGTCCACCAGGCCCCGCACCAATTACAGCAACTTTCTTTTTCTTTTCTGCTGGAAGATAGTTTAATGTTGTTTCATGACATGCTCTTGGATTTACTAAACAAGAAGTCAATTTCCCTTGAAAAATATGATCTAAACAAGCTTGGTTACAACCAATACAAGTGTTAATTTCATCAGCTCTATTTTCTTCCGCTTTTTTAACAAAATCAGAATCAGCTAAAAATGGTCGAGCCATTGAAACCATATCAGCATCACCTTTATTTAGAATATCTTCTGCAACTTCAGGTGTATTAATTCGGTTTGTTGTGATCAAAGGAATTGAAACTGATCCTTTTAGTTTTGCTGTTACCCATGAAAAAGCTCCACGAGGAACCATTGTACCAATTGTAGGAACTCGTGCTTCATGCCAACCAATTCCAGTATTAATAATTGTTGCACCTGCTTTTTCAATTTCTTTAGCAAGAGCTACAACTTCATCCCAATTACTTCCCTCTTTTACAAGATCAAGCATAGAAAGACGATAAATAATGATGAAGTTCTTACCTACTTTTTCTCGTGTTCGACGAACAATCTCTAATGGGAAACGAACTCGATTCTCGAAGCTTCCGCCCCATTGATCTGTTCGGTGATTTGTTTCAGGAGCAATAAACTGGTTGATGAGGTAACCTTCAGACCCCATAATCTCCACACCATCATAACCAGCTTGTTGAGCTAAATCTGCACAGTTTACAAAATCTTGAATCTGCTCTTCAACTTCATCTTCAGAAAGAGGATGTGGCTTGAAAAAGTTAATTGGTGCTTGAAGTGCGGAAGCACTCACTAATTTTTCTTGAAACGCATATCGTCCAGTATGAAGAATTTGCAGACAAATTTTCCCACCTTCTTGATGTACAGCTTTAGACAGAACCTTATGTTGCTCCATCTCTTCAGAAGTACTTAACTTTCCACCATGATCAGTTACAGCACCTACTGTGTTAGGAGCAAACCCACCTGTAACAATTAGACCAACATCTCCTTTTGCACGTTCTGCATAAAAAGCGGCTAATCGCTCAAAACCATTTGGAGCTTCTTCAAGCCCTGTATGCATTGAACCCATCAAAACTCGATTTTTTAGACTTGTGAATCCTAAATCAAGTGGAGCTAATAAATTGGGATAATTTTCATGAGCCATAGTTCTTTCTCTATAAAAAATAGTTTTAGTCAAAAATTACAGGTTAATTTCGTATCTAATAAGGTTTTGCTTATCTCTTGTTGAAAGAGGCTTTAACATATGGCACTTACTAACATAATTTCTTTAAATCTAAAAAGCAAAATCAGATTTTACCACCTAACCATCTTCCTTTTTTGTTTCTACTGAATCCTCTACTTTATCACAAAATCAGGGAAAATGAGACCTAATTACTGCCAATCAATTAAGTCTCGTGTCCCCTGATTATCCCCTGATTATCACGTGTCCCCTGATTATCCAAATCAGGGCAAATCAGGGGACACGAGACCTAATTCTATTCTTTTGTGGCTTCTGTAGAACCTTTCATCTGAACTTCATATGTTTTTAAAATCTCATCATAAGTTAAGCCATTCTTGACAAACTTAAGATACAAAAATTCAAAAATTACATGCACAATAAATAGAAAAACTTTTTTAAAAAACATATGAACCTTAAATAATATATCTAAAATAAGAAAAATCTTCTGAGTAAAACTTGCAACAATTTTAAAATCAAGGCTATAAAGTTTATCTACCCTTTTTTTACAATAGGAACTGTTTATTAATTTTTCAATATTATTAGTGAGACCAAATGAAAAAGTTAGTGATTTTAATTCTCATCATGATTCTAGCAATCTATGCTGTTAGTATTTTTGTTTTTGGACAAACTAAAGAGGAAACAACGGAAGATATTTTTGAATATGTTGAGAATGGAGTGAATTCTATTAAATCATTAATTTTAGGAAAACAAGATTCTCTATAATCTGTTTTTCAACAATAATCTTCCTGCGAATTATCTTTGATCTTCAATGAATAAAAAAACTGGTTTATTAACTGATCCTATTTTTCTAGAGCATGATACAGGGCAACATCCTGAAAATGCAGGTCGTCTAAAGGCAACAGTTGAATTATTAGAAAAATCTGATTTGTGGACTCAATTAGATATATTCAAGGCAACAAAAGCTTCATTTGAAGATGTTGCATTGGCTCATGATCCTGAATATATTGAATGGCTACACAAAGAGATTGAAAGTGGTGCTAGTACAATTGGTTCTCCCGATTGTGCGGTTTGTTCTGAAACTTTTGATGTTGCATTACATGCTATAGGTGGAGTCTTAGAGTTAACTAAAAAAGTTTCCTCTCAGGCATTAAAAAATGGGTTTGGATTAATTCGTCCACCTGGACACCATGCAGAATATGATTGTGCAATGGGATTTTGTTATTTTAATAATATTGCAGTTTGTGCAGAGTATTTAATTCAGCGGGAAGAATATAAAAAAGTTTTAATTGTTGATTTTGATGTACATCATGGAAATGGAACACAGCATATTTTCGAAGAACGAAAAGATGTATTCTATTGTAGTATTCATGAAGATCCAACAGTTACATTCCCTGGAACTGGAGATCCATCAGAAAGAGGAGTTGGTGAAGGTGAAGGCTTCACTTTGAATGTTGCCGCTCCTAGTTTTTCAGGTGATGATTTTTATTTAAATAGCCTAAATAATATATTTCTTCCTGAGTGGGAGAAATATTCGCCAGATTTTGTCTTAATATCAGCAGGGTTTGATGCCCATAAGGATGATCCACTTGCAAGGATCAATATTTCACAAACAGTGTTTGAAGAGTATACAAAAACTCTCTGTGCTTTAGCTGAAAAGCATTGCTCAGGAAAAGTGGTTAGCTTGCTAGAAGGAGGATATAACCTTACTACTCTTCCAACGTTGATTCAAAGTCATATTCAAAAATTAATTGAAAGTTAGGAAGAATAGTCTATGAAAATTACAGGTTCAAATATATCACAACTTCTCGAAGAAGCTTTTCCAAATGGTTTAACAGTAAAAGAACTACTTGGTTTATTGGGGCAGAAAAAAACAAAGAAGACACAGCTTCGAAAAAGTTTACGAGAGCTAGCAAAATCAGTATTAGTTGAGAAGAATGATAATCGTTATTTTTTGATTAAAAAAGTATTTGATCAAAAAGAAGAAGGAGTACAGAAAAAAAAGGAACCTCGTGAAAAAGGAAAATTACGAGGAACATTTGTTTTAAAAGGTGATACTTGTGGATTACGAACATCTAAAAATCCTGAACTTTTGCCAATTAGCAAAGCTGATGCTTTATCTTTAATGCATGGTGATGAAGTTAGTTTTCAAATCATCAAAGCAAAGAAAGATAAAAAGTCTTTATTTCAGAAAAAAAGAATTCCAAAGATTCATGTCATTTCAATTTTGAAGCGTCGCTATAATCGCTTGAATGGTGTGTTTTCAATCCAAGAAGGAAAACCAGTCTTTACACCTTCAAATCAAAAAATTCAGCAAATATTCCAAATCATTAATCCTGATTTCATGGATGTTTCTCCTGAATCAAAAGTGCAAATTCAAATCACACGATATCCTGCAATGAATGTGACTGCTGAAGGTCGTATTATTGATTCAGTATCCTCTGAGATTAATGAAGATCAAGAAATTCTTAGTATTCTAAAGTTACATAAAATTAGACATGAATTCCCTCAAAGTGTAATTCAAGCTAGTAAAGAATTTCCAAGTACTGTTCGCTTATTAAAATCAGACAATCGAACTGACTTAAGAAATTTGCCATTTGTTACTATTGATGGTGATTCTGCAAAAGATTTCGATGATGCAGTTTATGCTGAAAAAGATGAAAAAGGTTATCGAGTTTGGGTTTCTATTGCAGATGTTGCAGAGTACGTAACTGAAAAATCAGTTATTGATGAAGAAGCAAAGCAAAGAGCTACCAGTGTTTATATTCCTGGAACAGTTTATCCAATGTTACCAGAAGTACTAAGTAATGGGCTTTGTAGTTTAAATCCAAATGTAAATCGAAAAACTCTTACTTGCGAAATGCTTCTAAGTGAAGAAGGTGATTTAGTAGAGTATAAGGTTTATGAAAGCATGATTAAAACTGCTGGTCGATTAACTTATGGTGAAGTTGACACCTTTTTTGAAACAGGCGAGATCGATGCAAGAAAAGACTTCCCTAAAATGAAGGAGTTTTTAAGCTTATATCAAAAAATTGCTCAAGTTCTTGCTCTAAAACGAAGACGACGAGGTTCATTAGATTTCTCATTTCCTGATTCAGAGTTTATCTATAATGAAAAAAATGAATTAACAGGAATTGAAAAGTCATATCAAACTCCAGCAATGAAATTGATTGAGCAGTTTATGCTTGAAGCAAATGAAACTGTTGGAAAATTTTGTTTAGAAAAACAAATTCAAATTTTATGGCGTGATCATCTTTCACCAACAGAAGAAAAATTAGCCAATCTAAAAAATGTTCTTTGGAATGCTGGTGTTAAAATTAGTACACTAAAAACACAAAAAGATCTAAACGGCTTGCTCGAAATCATCAAAGATCATGATGCAAAAGAATGGTTAGAGCATAATTTATTACGTTCTATGTCTCAAGCTTACTATGACACTAACAACGAAGGTCATTTTGGTCTTGCAGCAAAACACTATTGTCATTTTACCTCTCCAATTCGTCGCTATCCTGATTTAATTGTTCATCGAGCTTTAAAGCGTTGGGTTCAAACAGAAACAAAAGAAGACGTTCCTGCATCGTTAGGTGAATGGACATCAGGAAAAGAACGTCTTGCAGCAAAAGCAGAACGGGATACCAAAAAGCTTAAGAAAATGCTTTTTATGGAAGATCGAATTGGTGAAACTTTTACCGTTCGAGTTTCTGGCGTAAATGCTAACGGAATTTACGTTGAAGTGGATTCTCCTTATGTTGAAGGATTTATTCCTCTTTCAGAATTAGGTGATGATTACTATCGATTCCAAGAAGAAGGAAATTCGTTTGTTGGCTCAAAATCCAAAAAAGTAATTCGAGTTGGAGTTCGACTAGAAGTTTGTTTAACTCGAATTGATCCTCGGTATCGAATGGCTGAATTTGAACTAGTTCAATGGTTATAAGCAAGGATTACAATGCATAATTTTATTCAACTTAAAGTCAAGGATGTAATGTCTACGAAAGTAGTTACGGTACATCCTCAAATGCCTATCAAAGAGCTTGAGTTGCTCTTCGAAAAGCATGGTTACAATATGTTTCCTGTTGTTGAAAATGGTAAGGCTGTAGGAATTGTTAGTCAGTTTGATTATCTATCAAATTTCATTTTGAATAATCAAAGTCCAATGCCTAATTATGACCATCTTCTAACAGATCCAGTTTCTACTATTTTTAGTGAAAAAATTAAATCTGTGACTTTAGATACTCCACTGAGCCGAGTTTTAGAAATGATGGTTCAATTTCGTATCAAAAGTTTCCCTGTGATTGAAGATGATCAGGTACTTGGTGTTGTTTCTCGTAATGACCTCATTCATACTTTACGAGCAGAGCCAAACTAATATTTGTATTTTTTTCTTTTACGATCAGTTCCTTTTTTATCTTTTTTGAAAAAGGAATGATCGTAATTTTTGATTACTAAAATAAACTCCTGCTTTATTTTACCTTCTCCAAACTTCTTCACTAGTTCTGCAATTGATCCCCTATGAAAAACCTCATTTGATTTAGTAAGGTTCATACAAACTACTGCCTCTCTATTTTTATCAAAAACTGTTGATAAATCTTTAAGTAATGCCTGAAGTCGGTAAGGAGTATCATAAATCACGATTGTTGTTTTTAATCCTTTCAGTGATTGTAATTTTTGCTTTCGATCATCAACACTTCTAGGAAGAAAACCAGCAAAATAAAAATCTTTAATTCCAAACCCACTACAAACTAATCCAGCTAATAGTGAAGATGCT
Organism: bacterium; assembly: GCA_051275585.1. Lineage (GTDB taxonomy): Bacteria > SAR324 > SAR324 > XYD2-FULL-50-16 > JBNMNM01 > JBNMNM01. Next base: position 9,182 of record JBNMNM010000069.1, read on the forward strand.
CCAGGCACAGGACTTACTGGAATCGTAAGTTGAGCACATTCTTGTACAAGTCGAGTTCCAGGATCAGCAAAGACAGGAGTTCCGCAGTCAGAAACTAACGCAATCGTTTTTCCTTGTAATAAAAATCCGATTAACTCAGGAATTTCCTTTTCTTCATTATGCTCATTTAAGTTGAACAGTTCTGTTTCAATTTTATGATGCTTAAGAAGCTTTGAACCTTCTTTCCACTCTTCACAAACTACATAATCCGCATCTTTAAGGATTTGAATCGCTCGTAAAGTAATATCATCAGGGTTTCCAATCGGAGTAGAAACAATATAAAGCTTTCCTATTTCGTATGTAGACATTGGATTTCGTAGGCAAGTTAAATGGATTTCTGTTTTCCACGAAACCTATGTAGAAATCATAAATAATGCTACTGTTTTTCAGAAAATCGACTTAAAAATCATAGTTTGATAGCCTTTTTGAACGGAAAAATGTTAGGAATACAGATCCATAGAAATGAAGATTCATTTCATTCTACGATAGGTACTGTAAACAATCTCTCCCTGAAGGAAGAGACTTTGAAGGGAAAGTAGTCTAAACTACCTTTACCCGAACAGGGTTGAATACGAACCCTCTATACGGTCGCTCGATACTCTGAGTCTCCGCTTACGTTTAAAAACTTGTACCCTTGGGTCAAAAGACCGTTTTTTAATTCACTGTTATTTCCGAAAGGGTTTAATTCGTTCTCTTGACGCCTCAGCGAATTCAGAAACTGGGATTTCAACCATCCCCATAACAATTCGGCAGTGTTTTGGGTAGCAATACCAATAAGATTTTACACCACAAAGGTTTACTTATGGTAACCTTTATCTTGTCAAAAGAGCTATCTTTAGAGATCACTTAATTAATCGTAAGTAGTCAATAGGATATTCTCCCTCTCGTTGTTTAGAGAATGATTTCTATATTGATTCCTTACCTCCCCGACCTGAGGGACGGGGTTTCACGGAATTATCTGATGAGCAGCACACCAATATCAACTCCTTACCCTGAAAGTTTTAAAGCATTTAATCCAGCAACAGGCGAACAAATTGGAGAAGTGCCATGTACCCCTCTTGAAGATATGCCACAGATCTTTGAAG
>JBNMNM010000070.1:0-10251 GCA_051275585.1 bacterium
TTGTTGTTGATTCTTTCTTTATATTGAGATGTTCAAAAGCAAGAACATGAGCATTTGCTAAATCACTTACATGAACATAATCACGAACACCTGAACCATCTTTTGTTTCATAGTCATTACCAAAAATTTGCATTGACTGTCGGAAACCACTAGCTGTTTCCATTACAACTGGAATTAAATTAGCAGGTTGTTTTTCTAATCCTTGAACTCTTCCTTGAACATCATATCCAGCCGCATTAAAATAGCGTAATGCCGCAAATTTGATTCCTTTTAATTGATCAAACCATTTTAGAAAGTGTTCAATTTCTAGTTTTGTAAAACCGTAAAAATTAATTGGCTCTACAGGATGTTTTTCATCCATTGGAAGGTATTGAGGTGGTCCATATACTGCCGCAGTTGAAGAAAAAATAAAATTTCTTGTTTTGGACTGAACCATTGCCTCTAAAATATTTAATGTACCTGTAATATTCTGATGGCTATAAGTTTCAGGAATGAACATTGACTCACCAGCAGCCTTCAACGCTGCAAGATGCACCACACCATCATAATAAGTTTGGAATACTTTTGTGAGTAAATTTCGGTCTTGAATATCACCATGAATAAACTCTACATTTGGAAATAAATTTTCTTCTCTTCCAGAGCTTAAATTATCTAATACTGTGACTTGATAGCCTTTTGATAGAAACTCTAAAACAACATGGCTACCAATATATCCAGCACCACCAATAACTAAAATTTGATTATTCACCACATACTCTCTGTAATTAAATTCAATCAGAAAAATACTTTATCCAATAAAAAAATGGATTAAGTTTAATCACATATTTTAAGATAAATTTTTATACAAAATAGAAACACTTTCTTGTCTTGCATTCTACATAAAAAGGAAAGAAAATAAGAAGATGACATTCAATAGAAGGGAATATCGAACGGAGTAAGTGACTAAATTATTCTTTCTATTGATTTTTATTTAAAAAATTAGACTTTAGGCTTCCTGAAATTCATTCTTTTCCTTATGATGAGGCCTTAAAATCTTCAGATTATCGAAGAAAAAAATTTTATCAAGGTCGAATATGGAATACATTCCTTATATCGGTTGGGGTTTTTTTAGTGTAGTTATTCTTTCTCTTTTAGGTTCTCACTTCAAAGAAAATTTCATTGAAGCACGTCCTAAAGGTTGGGGAATCGAAAACCCAAACGAGTAATAAATATGAAAAAGGCAATCTTACTTTCAAGATTGCCTTTTTTGTTTTTAGCCTTGTTCTAAAAACGGACTTAACTCATCCGATGGGTTAGGGTAGCATTTTTGAATTTGTTGAATTTGCCAAGGTCTTAGAATTTCTGGATCACCTGCATTACTTGGGTCCATTCGAGCAACTGCAATAGATAATGATGCTGTTATTTTTCCATCAACTCGAATTTCTCCTGTTCCTCGAACAATTTTTCGAGTCCACTTATCAATTCTCATCTCGATTTCTAAGCAGTCACCTGGACGTGCAACACCTTTAAAAGAACAATCAAATGTTTTTAATAGTAAGGGTGCAACCCAAATTCCATTCTCTTTAAGACCTCGAAAGATGACTAATTTTCCTAGAAAATTTGCACCAGCCTCAATTTGCAGAACTCCTGGAACAATTGGACTTTGAGGGAAATGATCTTCGTGCCATTCATCTTCTTTTGGAAACGTTAGATTTCCCTTAATATAAGTTTCTTCATCACAATCAGTAATTTGATCAACAAATATCCACTTCATATATTATCTCCAAAGTCGCATGACCTCTCCAATCAAATGAAGAGAGCCTGTAACAAGTACTAAATCAAATTCGTGAAATTCTTGATTTTTCAATCGAGAAACAAATTGCTCAATATCTTCCGCAGAATTTACGTGATTAAATTGATTTGTCAATTGTTGGTAAATCTGTTTTGAAGGAAGAAAACGGTCAAACTCAATTGATAATGGCTGAAAAGTTACGTCTAAAGATGAAAATAAATTTAATTCTGTTAAAAATTCTTTATCTTTCATCCAAGCAATTGCAATGATAATTTTTTTATTACGATAATGAGTTTTTAAAAAATGAACTAGTGCTTGCATTGCTGTAGCATTATGAGCTGCATCTAATAAAATTTTCTTTTCTTGATCCAAATACTCTAAACGACCAGCCCACGAACACTGAAGCAACGATTGTTGAATTTGAATTGCTGTAAGATAACGATTCTTAGGAATAAGATAAGAATAAACGGCAAGAGCCGTTGCGGTATTATCCCATTGGTGAGCACCTTCTAGTGCTAACTCTGCAATTGGAAATGTAATTAATTCTTGGTTATATTTGAAAACAAACTTGTTTTCATCTTGCTCTGTATTGTGAAAAAAGAAGTTTGATTGATCAAAATATAATGTAGTTTTTTCAGAACAATAGTTTTTAATTGTCTCTTCTAAATTATCTTTTTGCTTTGCTACAAAAACAGGACTTCCTTTTTTTACAATACCTAATTTTTCATAAGCAATTTTTTCTAAAGTATTACCTAAAAATCCTTCATGATCTTTTGCAATATGAGTAATGATACAGGCTAATGGATGATCAATTACATTTGTTGCATCGAGTCTGCCACCCATTCCCGTCTCTAAAAGCACATAATCAACTTGATGCTTTTGAAATAAGAGAAAAGCAATCGCAATGCTAAATTCAAAAAAGGTTGGTTTAACTTTCCATAACTCTGGATGTGGATTATGTGGATCAATCGAACAGGCCGTGCATATTTTTCGAAAAGCCCAATCTAAATCTTCATCAGAAATAGATTGTCCTTGAATCCGAAACCGCTCATTGAAATGAACTAAATGTGGAGATATAGTTGAACCAACAGTAAACCCTGAATCAATGAAAAGTTTTTCCAACGTAATCAGAGTTGATCCCTTTCCATTTGTGCCCGCAAGATGAATAACTTGTAAGTTTTTATGAGGATTATCTAGTAGTTGGAGGATGTTTTGGATGTTTTCAAGACCGAACTTGATTCCAAAGTTCCCCAACTCAAATAAGAATTGGGTTTCTATTGTATCCAAATTAATCTTCCTCTTTAAGGGGACGGCTCATCAAACTATATAAACCTTCTTCAATAGAAAGGTTTTCATAAAGTACTCGATAAATCATATCAGTAAGAGGAATACTAATTTTATGTTTTTGGCCTAAATCATATAAGGCTTTTGTTGTGTAGTATCCTTCTGCAACTGATCCGCCTAAGTCTGCTAGAATTTCTTCAACACTTTGCCCTTGTCCTATTTTTTTTCCAAAGTTTTTATTATGGCTACTTCCTGGAGAGTAACAAGTAAGAGCTAAATCACCTAGACCACTAAGACCATAAAGGGTTTCTTGTGAGATACCAAAAAGAGTACAAAATCTTCTCATTTCAGCAAGTCCACGAGACATCAATACGGATAATGCTTCTTCATAAAGGCCGTAACCATCAATAATTCCTGCGGCAATAGCAAAAACATTTTTGATTGCCCCTAACAAAGCAACACCAATTACTTCTGTACTTCGATAAACTCGGAATGTTCGTGTAGAGAAAAATTCTTGAAGTTGTTTTGCAACCTTCATATCACTACAAGCAACGGTTTCAGCCACTGGTGTAATATCTGAAAGTAAACCTTGAGGAAAACAGGGGCCACCTAATTGAGCAAAGTGATTTGGTAAATACTCTCCAACGATTTCAGGAACCGTTTTTAGTGTACCATTCTCAATCCCTTTGTTGATTCCTACAAAAATAGTTTTTTTTGAAGGATTCTTAATTTTTTCTAGTGTGTCTCGAAGAAAGGGAACAGGAGTAGAAATAACAACAAGATCTGCGTCTTTGATAGACTCATTCAGATCTTGTTCCATTTTGATTTTTTTTTCGAAGGAATACTGTGTAAGTCGAGGAGAGCAGTCATTTTCTACAGCATACTGATAAGTTGAATCTGAGTAACATTGAAGTGTAACTTGAACATTTTCTTTTCGGCTTATAAAAATAGCTACAGCAGATCCCCAACGCCCAGCTCCAAGAACAGTTACATTTTTAATTTTATCTGGAGCAGAAATTTTTTCCATATTCAGTAGCAAAAAAAGTGATTGATGATTCAAATAGTTGTAAAAAGTATCTGTCAGTCGATACAATAAAAAGATGATTTTGAACACTATGGAAGTACAAATTCATCAAACAGCTAAAAGAATACCTTCAATATTTAATTCTGCAAGGCTTGTTTCATCAATACTTTCTCCAAGTAAAAATTTTTCTCCAACTTCACTTGGTAACTCTTTTGATTCCTCAATAAAACTGATAAACCATGAAACACCATCTAATAGTTGAGTAATCTGAATAAAATCATGCAATTTAGCAAATTCTAAACGTTTTCTTAACTGTGTGAATTGTATTTGAGTTTCATTACTTAATATAATTAGAACTTCTTGGAGAGTTCCACCTCCATTTAATAATCGATTTTTTAAGCTATCTTGTAGTTGATACCATTCTGATTTTTGTAAATCACGATAAGATTGTAAAGGAGTATAGTTTTCACGAAAAAAAAGAGCACTTTCTCGTAAAACTCTTCCTTTTATATGAAATGTTTTTTTATGTTGAAAATTTTTAGCATCTAAAAAGGCTTTTTTTAAATGTTGAATTTTAGATGAAAATTCGGATGCTAAAAATTTAACATAGCAAGATTCATTTGCATCCATCATAGACCCTTATTTTGCTAATGCGGTTAACACTTCAGGTTTATGAGGAGTTACAATCTCTACAGTTGTAGTTTTTGGTAGCCATGCTTTCTTATTAACATTTCGACTTCTCAGTTTTACTGATAAGAAAATGACCTTTCGATTATTTTTCATGAACTTATTCCTCTGCTAAATTGGTCAAAAGTAGAGCTATTTGCGCAAATTAAGTTCAAGCAAAGAACAAGCCAAAAAAAATTATTGAGGGTCAAAAAAGTCGATTAAGATAGGAGGAAGGTCAAGTTCTTTAGAGATATCGCTTTGAATATAATGACTACAAAGCTGACAATAGTATTGTGTGGCTCTATCTTCTGGCATAATTTCTAAGCATTGATTGAAGTAATCAAGAGCTGTTTGAAACTCAAAATCAGAGAAATAAGCTAATCCTAAATCAAAATTAGGACTAATTGCCTGTTTTTGTTTTCTAATTTCAGGTGGATGAGCATCTAGAACTTCTAAAACAACTAAATGCTTAGATTTTCCTTTTACTTTTACTTTACCAATACTTCGAATTGAAAATTGAAATGGATCCTCTAAAGAAAAATAGGTTTCATCACTAATTAGTAGTGGAGCATCTACAACTTTTGTCATTTCTTCAATTCTGGCGGCAGTATTTACAGCATCACTAAGAACAGTACTTTCAATTCGTTTTTCACTTCCAATAATTCCTAAGATAAGAGGTCCAGTATTAATTCCAATTCCTATTTTTATTGGTGGAAATCTGCTTTTTTGATTATGGACGTTTAAATGTGTAATCATTGCAATTGAAGCAAGTAAAGCATCATCTGGTCTTTGAGGGAAAATGGCCATAATACCATCACCAATATACTTGTCTACAAATCCATTAAATTTTCCAATGATAGGTTCCATCTCATTGAGATAAGAATTGATAAATTCAAAAGTTTCTTCAGGAGTCATTTTTTCTGAAATTGCAGTAAAGGAACGAATATCAGAAAATACAATCGACATATTTTTTTCAACATGATCGCCTAAAGAGACATCTAAAATACTATCTTTTTCTAAAAATTGAATAAATTCATTAGGAACAAATCGATGAAGTGCTTGATTGAACTTTTTAATTCGTTGTTCGGAGTGAACTAACTTTGTAACTTCGGTTCGGAGTGAAATAAATTGAACTACTTCTTTTTTCTCATTCAAAACAGGAATAATTGTAGTTTCAACCCAATAAAAACTACCATCTTTTTTCTGATTTCGAATTACACCTTTCCAAACAATTCCACTAAGAATGGTGTCCCACATATTTTTGAAAAAGGATGCTGAGTGATAACCAGAGCTAAGAATTTGATGTGTTTTTCCTAGAATTTCATTTTGTTGATATTGTGATGTTTCTGAAAATTTTGAGTTAATATAAACAATGATTCCATTAACATTTGATACAATCATGATGGAGTGTTGAGTAATAGCGTAATTTAGCCTCTCTAACTCTCGTAAGACATGATCATGTTGCAACTGACTGTGGTGGAGATTTGTTTCTATTTTTTGTAAATTTACAGAGTCAGGAATAGTCATTAAAAATCCCTCTACACCAACAATAAGATTGTCTTCTATAATAGGGGATAATGTAATCAGAAATAATTCTAGCTCTTCCGTTTTTTTTAAAAATGTTATTTTTTCAGAAGAGGTGTATTCACCGTTTAAACTGAATAAAACTAATTTTTTAAAAGTTTGGTCTTGAGTTGGAACATGGGAATTGTATTGAATTCCAATAACTTCTTTCCATGACGAGTAGCCTGCAAGGTCAAGCCATGCTTGGTTTACCTTTTGAAAATAGCCATTTAAATCTAAAAAAAAGTAGCCTGCTCTTGAATTCTGGATACTTTTAGAAAGTTTTCTAGGAGAAAGAAACTTTTTTTCCATAATTAATACTAAATAAGCCAAACCTAAAATTAAAACGCTCAATGCTTTTCAAAACATTAAAAAAAAGCTAGGGACATGAGAACTAGAAACAAACTGTTTTAGTCTTATCGTGTAAATTCAATTTTGAATTTTTTAGTAAACTCCATTTTGAAGGGTTGTTATGGAGTATTTTATCGAATACGGGTTATTTTTAGCAAAAGTAATTAGTTTTGCTGTGATTTTCTTAGTATCAATTGCTTTTTTAATTGCAATTGTATCAAAAGAGAAAAGTTCTCAAGGACAAATTGAGATTAAAAAAATCAACGAAAAAATTATAACACTTGCAAAACAGTTTCAAATTGAAATTCTGTCAAAACAAGAGTTAAAACAACTACAAAAAAAAGAAAAACAAAAAAAGAAAGAAGATCAGAAAAATAAAGAGCAAGATTCTCCTCAAAAGAAGCTGTTTGTCATTAACTTTGAAGGAGATATTCAAGCTAGTGGTGTTCCTTCTTTAACCGAAGAGATTACAGCCATTTTAACTGTAGCATCATCAAATGATGAAGTTGTTGTAAAACTTAACAGTTCTGGTGGTTATGTTCACAGTTACGGATTAGCTGCATCTCAATTGCATCGTATTAAAAGAAAAAATATTCCATTAACTGTAATTATTGAACAAGTAGCTGCAAGTGGTGGTTATTTAATGGCTTGTGTTGCAAATAAAATAATTTCTGCACCTTTTGCCATTATTGGTTCAATTGGTGTTGTTGCTCAAATTCCAAATGTTCATCGTTTATTAAAGAAAAATGACATTGATGTTGAGCTGATGACTGCTGGGAAATACAAAAGAACTCTAACAATGTTAGGCGAAAATACAGAGAAAGGACGACAAAAATTCCAAGATGACTTAGATACTACTCATCTTTTATTTAAAGATTTCGTAAAAGAACAACGTCCAGTTCTAGATATTGAAAAAATTGCAACAGGCGAAACATGGTATGGTTCTGCGGCAAAAGGTCTTAATTTGATTGATGAAATCATGACGTATGATGATTATTTATTAGAAGCATCTGAAAAAAATGATATTTTTTCAGTAAAACATACAATACATCAATCACTCACAGAAAAAATTTCAAAAACGATTTCAGCTACAATTAACACTACGTTATCTTCGTGGTGGCAAACTGCACAAAATAGTAAATTCCTAAAATAAGCTGATTGCTAAAGTTTCCTTGAGACAAGTTATGCTTCCAGAAAGTCAAATTTATAGTCTTTTAGATAAAAGTAACGAATTTAATATCCAATTTCTTGAAGGGCAAAAACTAATTCATGATTTAGCTTTAACTCATGAAATAAAAGGAAATGGATTTGCTTATTTTCGAGAGTTAGTTCTAACTCTTCAATTGCTTAATTCGCAATTGAAGGCAGGAGAACAATTTGGTTTTTATCTTGATTCAGAATCACCATATTTCCGCTTAAAGTTAGAAATGAATTCAGGTGGTTTAATGCGATCGTTGCTTTATCCTGAGAATTTTAATGAATTCCCAGAAATACTTGATGGTGTTGTTCGTTTAGTTAAAACACTTCCAAAAGCACAACCATATACTTCTCTGATTTCAATAGAAGGACTTGGGCATCATCAAATTGTTGATAAAATTCTTCATGATTCTTATCAAATTGATGCTGCTATTCTTGTGTCTGAAACTTCAGATCAAAGCATTATGGTGACTAAGTTGCCACCATCAAAATTTAAGCCTGTAGAAGAACAAACAAAACTTACAGCAAAAGATTTTCTTGAAGATATGAAAATTAACTTCCTTCAACTATTCGATCAACATCATACAGATACTTATGATCTTAAGATGGGTTTTGAAGGACTTGGATTTCAGTTTCTAGGTGGTCGACAAGCGAAGTTTCAATGTAATTGCTCAAAAGAGAGAGTGGTTCAAAGTATTCTCTCTCTTGGTAATATAAGCTTAGAGGATCTTTTTAAAGGTGATGAAAAACTAGATACTCATTGTGATTATTGCAAAAAAGATTATGAAGTTACAAAACAAGACATTCAAGATGCACAAAAAGAAGCTTAACGTTTCTTTTTACGGTCTTTATAGGTTTTAGTACTTCGTAACTGTCCTTCGCCAAAACCAACCTTTTCTGTGACTCCCAACGCTTGAAAAAGTTGTTCGGGAGTTTTCTCACCAGTAATCACATCATGATAATGAAGAATTTTATTTCTTAACTCTTCTTTATCCTCCGTTAAAGCTTCAAATCGAAATGCTTGTACACCATTTTCAATTAATGATGGAATTAAAAATGCCGAAGATTGTGGTTTTCCATTGAACATTGTATTTCGGCATTCCATATCAGCTTGAACAGGATGCTTTTGTCCAAATGTATCTTTAAGTTCCACCTGATACTTCTCGCAAGGTCGCCCACAATCTTTATATGATGTTCCTTCACTAAGGAATCCAGCAAAAACACAATGTTCCATGTGAAAAGCAGGAATATATTGATGAATAGTAACTTCAAAGTTCTCTCCACCTGTTGTTTTTACCAAATCTTCGAGCTGTTCTTGATTTAGATCATATGATGGGCATAACTGCTGTAGGCCTTTGGAAAGCAAATAGTTGCTTGTTAAGTGGTTTGTAACATTTAAGCTGTAATCACCAACAAAAGGAACCTCAAATTCATTTTCTTGGAAGTAATGCAAAGCTCCTAAGTTTCTTACTAAAATTATGTCTGGAGCTAACTTCTGAATATATCGTAAATGACCATATTCTTTGGGCTTTAGTATTCTTGTTGTTGCAATTCCTGCTACAACTCCTAGTTCTCGTGCTTGTTTAAGTGCAACTTTGTAATCTTTTCCGAATTCAAAATCAAAGTAGACTGTATGGATTGGTAAATCCTTCAAATACTCAAGTTGTTCTTTTTTTCGAATGAGAACATTAAGAGCAATATCTTTATTATTTGAACTTTCTTTTGCTTGTGTTGTTTGGTTTGTAAACCAATCTTGAACTTCATTTTCAGAAAGAATTTCAATTTCAACTTTTTTTGTTCGTAGAGTTTCTAATTGTTGAGAGAAATTTCTTCGAATTTCCTTTAATTCTTTTTGATGAAGAAACAGATCACCTTCAAGTTCATTATTTAGATTGATCAGTTGGAAGCAAGTTCCGCCCAAAGCACCAAAGTTTTTCTTGAGTGCTTCAAATGATAAAGGTGCTTTGCTTGCTGTTTGTAAATTTGATTGACTACTTACCGTTACTTGATGTCCTGAATCGTCAATAACTTGAACTGTTAAAAAGTCACCTTCTTTTCCAGAAACAGAGATTGATAATGGAATTTGCTTGAACTTTGTTTTATCAGTCCAAGTTGAATCTAATTTTTTGCTTAATTGACTAGAGTGATTCAGATAAATCACGTTTTTAGGTTCTAATTCGTGAATAGAAAAATCATTTGCAAATGCTAAACGATAGTTATTCTTTTTAATTTCTTCACTTTGATAAACTTTTCCACCTATTTCACGTCCTGTTTCTAGATTAACAAACAACAAGCCATCTCCAGCAGAAATTTCAACAGTTGATGTTACATCAATGGATTTCTGTTTTTTTGCTAAAGAAATTGATACAACTTGACCTGCTTCAAATCCACG
>JBNMNM010000071.1:0-10240 GCA_051275585.1 bacterium
GTCAAATCTACAAACAAGTCATATCGCTGTTTGTAAGTTAAAATTTGAATCAGGTAACTTAGACTTTTATTAGAATCATTACATCTGAATATATCCTCTGTAATTTCAATAATCATGATGTTTTTTGATCTATTTGTGCAGCTCTTATAGCACTTGTTTCATCTAAAGTTTCACTGAATATATTTTTTGGCCAATAAATTTCACCCATTTCATTTCTTGGCTTTCCTAACTCATCAATATTGATTCTAACTAATGTACTTGCTGTTGTTTCTTCATCAAAATCTACATAATAAATGACTACATCTTCTTGATCTAAACTCCCCTCTGCAATTAAACGCCTTAGCCTTAACACAAAGTTTTGTGAATGAGTTTCAATCAAGTAGCGTTTATTTTTACCTTTTGAAGATTCAGCAAAAAGTTGTGCTAAATTTCCATGTGCTGCTGGATGCAAGTGTAATTCAGGCTCTTCAACAATAATTAATGTTTCTTCTTTTGCTGGCATTAAAGATTGTACAACTAAAGGCAAAGCGTGAATCATTCCTAAACCAACTTCTTTTAGATTCACTCTTAAATGATCTTTTTCTAATTCAATTTGATAAGGAGGAGCATTATCTTGATTGACTCGAATATTCCATCCTTCAAAATTTTTTTGATAAAATTTAGAAACTTGTTTGATTAGTTCTTTAGGTGTGGTTAAAGCATCTTTAATCAATATTGAATATACATTTTCGCCTTTAATACCAACATGTTCATAAGCTTTATTACTCTTTTCAAAATATCGTTTTAAACCTTCTCGATAAGAAGAAATATAATTTATATTTAAAGAAAAATTTTCTATCTTTTTTGATGTTTCCCAAAATCCTTTAAAATTTTCTTTTGGTAACACATCTTCATCAACATCATTTAACTTCCACGAAAAAATTGCAGGATCATTAATAGGTGTATCAGAACCAATAATTACTTCTAATTGATTAGAATCATCTTCTAAAGAAATTTCTAATTGTCCATATTTTCTGCCATAAATTAAATCTCTAAACTCCCCACCAAGTTCTATTTGATGATTAGTTAAAAGCAAAGGCTCTTCAAAATCTCCTGACAGAGAATTTTCTATTAAAGTTGGCAATTTCAAAACTGCACTTTTTCCAGAACTATTTTTACCAATTAAAACAGTTATAGGTTTAAGTTCTAATGTTTGCTGATGTTTAAACAGTTTATAATTTTTAAACTTAATTTTATTAATCATAATTACTCCAATTCTTAAAAATTGGTTGAGCAAAAACACAACACTTATTTTAAGTATTCCTTTACATTTGGATGAGGAGGATTATCTATTGAGGTGTGTTACAATTAAAAATATTTATTATAATAGTGTCTGTTTGTCACTATCTCGCATGAAATTCTGCAAAAAAAAGAGTTCTTATTTTAACAACGTTAAGAACTCCTTTTTTACTTTTTTGTAGTGGTCTTGGTTTGTTTTTATCGAACAATCGTGGTCATCATCAAGACAGATTCCACCATTCTTTTCTTTTTTGTTCGTTTCTTTCGTTTTAATGCTCTGGTTTTTACAATCGCTTTTTCAGGATCTCTTGATACTATATAGTATTCTGAACTTTCATCGTAATCATACTTTGGGATGCTATTCATCAAATCTTTGTTGGAGGCGATGACTTGGAGGCTTTCGGTTCCAAAAGGGGCTTCTACCGTAAATTTACCAATGCTTACCCATTTGTTGACATCGTCAGGGCTTACAAAAACGATAAATTTCCGATTTCCTACCGCTTCAGTCAGCTCTAGAACATAGCTCATTTTTTTTCGTGAATTAAAAACATGACCTACAATATAGAAATATCCTGAACGATTCAGTTTTACAAAAAGTTCAATCTCTTCATTGGCCTTAAAGAGCAAACTTTGATTTCCTTGATTGGTCATCACACCAACTTTGAAATCAGTACTCTTCACAAGCTCTTTGTGCTTATAAAGCATTTGGCTAAAAGAAAGTCTTTTTGGTTTGTAGCTGTAGTTTTGATAGGCAACAGGACTTAGTTTGACCGTTTGCGAAGCCAACGTTTTTGAGGCCATATTCAACAAGTGATAGGTGATCTCAATTCCTGTTTTTGTAATCTCATAATTCCCATGCATGATGTAACGAGCTTGTTTTAGATTTCGTACCGTTCTTAACTGGTTACTTAAACGATCTCGCATGACCGATGCAAATTGAGTGATCTCTTGCGATTGTCGAGTGGTTGCAGGGTAAATATAAATTCCACGATATTTCTTTAGATTTTTTCCTAATGATTTTGCAGCGAGTGCCAATGACACCGCATTTTGTTGCAAGCTAGTAAGACGATTCTTGACCTCGGTTTCTGTAACCGCAATCTTTGGAATCTTTTTACTATTTAATAAAACGGCAACCGCCTTATGTCGTGCAAACTGATCGAGTGTTTTTAACAGTTGTTGTAAGGCTTGGTATTCCGTCTCCCCTTGAGAGCTTTTGGATTGTCGCCAACCCACTTTGATCTCTTTTGCTAGATCTTTGAGTTTGCTTTCATACAACCGAATTACTTTTCTAGAATCCAACGTTGCAATGGCTTTGTATCCTTTGCCTTTTGGATAAACATCGGTTGCAATTCCAATCAAAGGTAAGTGAGAACTCACCGTAATCGACTTTTTTGCATCGGTGCTATATTTTCCACCTTGTGATGCTGAAATTTGCTCATATTTACTATTAACTTCTGCTCGAATCGAAGTTGATAGATCACTCATGGCTTCTTGCTTTGCTTCTCTTCCAGAGTTACCAACACCTTCACCCGTTACTTCAAGGGCACTTAGTGGTAGAGTTGCCCACAAAAAAAGAAAAAAACTAAATAAAACTCTTTGTATATTCCTCTTCATAATTTATTCTCCTGAAAAGTAAAAAAACGAACCTCAATAAATCTTTTTCAAAGGTAATCAAACATTGCCAACAACTCAAGATTTGTTTAAGGATTCACTACAATCAAAAACAACACATTGATAAGGATTTTATGAAATTATTTGCTAAATTTTTCATCTTGATTAGTTGTAGTATCTTTCTTTTTGCTTGCGAAAGCCAACCGAAAAAAGCGGTTGTTGAATTTGCGGCTCCAACTAACTATACATCTAAAGGCCATACTTTTTCTTACTCAGTTCCCAAAAAATGGGTTTCTGAAAAACCAAGCAATCAAATGAGAAAAGGTCAGTTTCGTTTAAAAGGAATTGATGGAAAAGAAGATGCTCAATTAGCTGTTTTCTTTTTTCCAACAATGGGAAGTTCTATTGAAAGAAACTTAAATCGTTGGTATCAACAATTTAAACAAACTGATGGAAGCAAAACAAGCAGTAAAGCTACGATTACGAAGACAAAAACAGGGAATATGTCTGTTACTCTAGTAAAAGTGAATGGTACATTTTTACGAAAAGCATCTCCAATGATGATGGGTGGAGTTATTACAGACATGCCAAAATATGCTTTAATAGGAGCAATTGTAAATACTCCTCAAGGCCCTTGGTTCTTCAAAGCAGTTGGTCCAGAAAAAACAATTCAACATTGGTTTCCTTCATTTGAAGCGTTTGCAACAAAATTTCAATATAAGTAAAAAATTCCGATGAAAACAAACTTCCTACTATCAAAAAATTGGATTCGTACTTTTTATATAGTAGGAATCTTGCTCTTCGTTGCTGAAATCATGTGGCTAGGAGCAAGTATTTATCATACGCTCAATACCCCATCGTTACAAACTCAAGCCGTTACCAGATTACTTCAATATCAATTAATTGATCAGAATCAAAAAGAATCCTTTTTTGATGAAACAGAAAAAAGAGGAATTTTAATTTGGCCAATTAATGGAATTCCTTATCATCCAAAAAGAAATAATATTGGTAATCAAGTTCAACAGATTTTACAAAAAAATTATGCTCAAGACTTTGCCAATTTACCAACCATAGAAAAACGATTTTTATCAGAGAAAGCACTACCTAGCCTTGAAAAAAAGATTAAAATTTATTTGAATAACAAACTCTATTTAGAACCACAAAAATCACAAGACTTACTTCAAAATAAACTTACTCTACAAGCAGAAGCATTTCATGTTGTAGGAAAGATCCGCTATCAATGGAACGGTTTTGGGAAAACCATGTATTTTTTATTGGTTCGCTCAGGAACTCAAAAATTCCATCTCTATTTTGGTTCCATTTCAGATATTGCAGATAAAGCCCATTTTTTTAAAGCACTTCTTCCTCCATTAGGTAGCTTTTTAATTACACTCTTTTTATTTATTGGTTTCACTGGTTATAGTCAGTTCAAAAGCCGTCAATCGAGACAACAAGAGCTTCGAGAACAACATGACGAACTATCTGCTCTTACTGGTCGAATTGAAAATGGAATTACCCAACAAGAGCAAGCTCTTCAACAAAGTACAGATAGTATTGAAGAAGTATTAAATACCGTTCAGCTTATCAATCAACAAATTGAAAACATTCAAGATGTTGCCAATCAAGCAAAAATTGATGCTTCTCAAGGAACAACCGCAGTTCGAGAAACATCAAAATCAATGCAAAAGATTGAAAGCAGTAGTGCTGAAATTGAAGGCATTATTGAAGTGATTACAAACATTGCAGACCAAACAACACTACTAGCACTTAATGCTGCAATTGAGGCGGCAAATTCAGGTGAAGCAGGAAAAGGCTTTTCAATTGTTGCTGATGAAGTTAGAAAACTAGCCGAACGAAGTAATAAAGCTGTTGGTGAAATTCAGAAGTTGATTCAAATGAGTTCTAAGAATATTCATTTAGGAACATTGGTTACTGCAACAACAAAACAATCGTTTCAACAAATTATCGAGTATGTTGATTCGATTTCAGAACAGATCAATAGTACGAGTCTTTCGATGAATACTCAAAAC
Organism: bacterium; assembly: GCA_051275585.1. GTDB lineage: Bacteria > SAR324 > SAR324 > XYD2-FULL-50-16 > JBNMNM01 > JBNMNM01. The sequence continues at coordinate 4,920 of JBNMNM010000071.1, forward strand.
TCTGAAATGGAAAATATCACTCAGGCTATTGAAAATTTGACTCAAGTAAGCGAAAAGAACGTTTCTGCAACAAAACAGCTCTCTGATATTGTGAATAAAATAGAGCTTTCTATCAAAAAATAATCCTTAGTTTTTACTTTTATGCGTCTTCTTAGACTTGAGCTTGCTGGATTTAAATCATTTTGTGATAAATCAGCTCTTTCTTTTACCCAAAATGGAATCTCTATTGTTGTAGGGCCTAATGGTTGTGGGAAAAGTAATATTGTTGATGCCATTCGTTGGGCTTTAGGAGAACAAAGTGCAAAGCATCTCCGTGGTGCGGCTATGGAAGATGTTATTTTTAATGGAAGTACTCAACGTGAACCTGTTGGACTTGCTCAAGTTACCTTAATCTTCTCGAATGAAGCTCATAATACCATTACCAAATATTCAGAATTCTCTGAAATCTCAATTACTCGGAAACTGTTTCGAAGTGGTGAAAGTGTTTATTTGATCAACAACACTCCTTGCCGTTTGATGGATATTCGAGAACTGTTCATGGATACGGGAATTGGTGGAAAGGGATATTCCATCATCGAGCAAGGGCGAATTGGACAAATCGTTACGGCAAAACCTGAAGATCGTAGAACCATTATTGATGAAGCCGCAGGAATCGTAAAATTCAAAACTAAGCGTCAAGAAGCAGAGAGAAAGCTTGCTCAAACTCGTCAAAATCTTTTGCGAGTTGAAGATATTTTAAGAGAACTCAAAGCTCAAGAAGAAGTTCTTGGAACTCAGGTTGAGCAAGCAACTATTTATTTAGAAACCAAAGCTCAAATTGAACATCTTCAAAAATGTTTAGAAGCAAAAAAGTGGTTTCAGCTCAAACAAAAATTTGAAGAGATCACAAAAAAAAGGGATTCACTTTTAAAAGGTCAGGAAGGTGGCCAACAACAAAGTGTTCTTCTTGAAACACAAGATGAAACGATTAAATTAGATATCATTCGAGAAGAAGCTTTATTAGAAAAAACTCGTGAACATGTACAAAATCATAAAGACCAACTGAATCAATTAGAAGCAAAGCAAAAGTTAGAACAACAAGCGTTAGAGAATGCTCAGGAGTGGAAAGAAAAAAGTGGTGAGAACATCAATCGTTTGCAACAAAAAGTTCAATCCTTAGAAAAAGAGATTTTAGAAAATAGTTCTGAGTTTGAGGAACTTCAAGGAGAGATTACAGAAAAAGAAGAACAGGTTGAGGATCTATCTGAAGTAAAAAGAGTCAATGAAAGTCAGCTTGCTCAACGCATAGAAGAACAAGAAAAGGCTAGAGAGAATCAACTTAAAATTCTTACGAGTCTTACGAATTCTAGCAATCATCTTCATCAAGTCCGAGAAAAAATTCATGACTTGCAAGAACACAAAATTCAATTTGAATCTCAGCTCAAAGAACAACTCGAACAAAAACAAGCCTTAGAACAAAAATCTTCTGTACAAGTTCAATCTGTAGAAGGATTAGAAGAAAGAAAACAATATTGTGCTCAGAAACGATTAAATCTTGAGGAAACACTCGAAGATTTTAATGAGCAGAATCAAAGCCTCCAAGCTCTTCTCCAAAAGAAGCAAGAAGAATTAACTCATGTTCGTTCTCGTTATCACTCTCTTAAAGAGCTGGAAGCTCATCACGAAGAGTTTAATGAATCAATTCAGACTCTTTTTGAACATTTTCAAAACCATCCAGACCAAGCCAAAGAATTAGGATTTGTTGGAAGTTTTATGGATTTGTTTCATTTGCCTAAAGATCTTCCAGAACATGCGTTTACTCTTTTTGATTATCTGTTTGAAGTGATTGTGTTTCAAAGTCGGAAACAATTTTCAGCAATTCGTGATTTGCTCAAAGAACTGAATTGTGGACAAACTCAAATTCTTTTTCTTGATACCATTCCTTCTCCACATCAAAATAATGATCATACAGGAGAGGATTTTTATTGGTTGCAAGAACATCTCAAAGAAGAAAGTAAGTTTTTTTTATTAAATAACTTCTTGAAGGTTCCTAACAAAATTAGCTCTCTTTCTGATGAGCAGTTTTTTACCAACCTTACCCTTATTGATGATGAAGCAACGATTGTAACCAAAGATAAAATTTTTCTACTTGGAAATGGAAAGAATCAACAGATGGGAAAAAGTCATTTGTTAGTCAAAAGGAAACAAGAATTAGAAGAGTTAGAGGAAAAACAAGATCGTTTTGAGGATACAATTGAAGAATTAAAAAACGATTTTGAAGATCAAAAAGAGCAGATTCAGGAATATCAAAAAAACTTAGAGCATACCAAAGAAGAACAAATTGAGATCAACTTAGAAATTGTTCAGAAAAAGAAAGATGTTGAGTCTTTTGATCAATTAAAAAATCAGATTCAAACTCAAATCCTGCAAATTGAATCAAAGCAAAAAACTCAGAATCAAGAAATTGTTGAATCCAAGCAAAAAGAAATCAATTTAAAAGGGCAATATCAGAAAGAACAAACAGAGCAAAATGCAATTGAGGAAACACTAGAAAATATTCAGAAAAAAATTGAAAACTTTCGTTTTCAAATGAGTGATGAGCAAGAAGAGTATCAGCATAAGTTAATGATGTTAACAGGTTTAAAAAATGCATTCCAGAATATGGAGCGTGAACAAAAACGATTAAAAGAAGAACAGAGTAAATCGCAATATGCATTGAAAAAAATTGAGGATGAAGGAAAAAGTTATCATCAAAAAATTCAATCCATTGAAAAAACGATTTTTCAAATTCAATCGCAGACTCCAGATCAACTTAAGTTATGGGAAGAGTTTGAAGAAAAAGCAAAGAAACAACAAAACCAACTTGAAGTTTTAAAGAAACAGCAAGTTGATTATGAAAAACAGTTAAAAGGTGTTCATAAAAACATTGAAGCACTTCAAAAAGAAAATCATGAATTAGAAATTCAACTTGCACAGTTAGGAGAGCAAGCCCATTTAATTGAGGAGCATCTTCAAGAAGAAAATGCAGTGACACCACAAGAGATTTTAAAAACATTTGCGGTTCATGAATTTGAAATCAAAAAAGAGCAATCTCGATTAAGTCAGTTAAAATCAAAATTTGCTAAGATGACCAATATCAACCTTGCAGCAAAAGAAGAATATGATCAGTTAGTTGAACGATTAAATTCTTTGCAAACTCAGTTTGATGATTTAAATACAAGTATTGAGGCATTAGAAGAGAGTATTCTTAAAATTAATAAAGAATCTCGTCGAAGGTTTAGGGAAACATTTCACTTAGTAAATAAGCATTTTCAAACTTTGTTTCCTGAGTTCTTTGGTGGTGGAACTGCCTATTTAAAACTAACCGATGAAAGTAATTTATTAGAAAGTGGAATTGAAATTATTGCTCAACCTCCAGGAAAGAAGTTGCAAAACTTAACCTTATTAAGTGGTGGCGAAAAAGCCATGACAGCAATTTCTCTGATTTTTGCAATTTTCTTGATTAAACCAAGCCCATTTTGTCTACTTGATGAAGTTGATGCACCACTTGATGATGCAAACGTGGGAAGATTTAACAAAATTGTGAAAAAAATGACGGATAATTCCCAATTTATTATCATCACGCATAATAAAAAAACAATGGAGATTGGAGATTCTTTATTTGGAATTACAATGGAAGAAGCTGGTGTTTCAAAAGTTGTATCTGTGAATATTCAAAGTACAAATAATATAATTACCCAATAATATGATATACATAGTAGGGTGATTCACTTATAAAGTAGTTTGTTATTCTTATTCTCACCTATATTAATTTTTCTTTTCGTTTTTCCTTTTTATTACTATAAAAATAGTGTTACTCTGCTCAGAATCTGTTGCAACAACTTTGTCGCATTTACAGAGAAAAAGGAATTATTTCAAGACTAAAAGGTAAAAATGTCGTTAAATAACATTAAAATCAGCTATCGCCTTATTGCTTCTTATCTAGTGACTGTAGGTTTAATGCTTATGCTTAGTTTTGTTGCCATTAAGTATATGAAAGATTTATCAGAACTTACCAATAAATTATACAAACATCCCTATACGGTAAGTACAGCAATGTTACGAATTAAAGGAAATATTGCTGAGATTGATAGTTTAATGAAAAGTCTCATCCTCACTAAAGAGAGGAAACAACTTGCTCCAATTATCCAAAATATTACTAACTACGAAAACAAGGTAATTAAAGATTTTACTATTGTTTATGACCGTTTTTTAGGGAAAAAAACTAGAATTGAAAATGCTCGACAAGAATTTCTAACTTGGAGACCAATTCGAACTGAAATTATTAATTATCTTCAAGCAGGAAAACAGAAAAAAGCACTGGCATCATTTCATCAAAATGAAGGTGCGTTTATCACAAAGCTTAATACTCAAATTCAAGGTGTTGTTCAATTCGCAGAAGGAAAGGCAGGTGCTTTCCTAAAAGGTGCATTTAACGAAAGAGATGATGCACTTACAGTTACTTATACTTCTGTTGGAATTATTGTTCTTATTAGTATATTCTCGGCTTACCTTATTATTCGAAGTATCACGATTCCAATTCAGAAAGTTCTTGGAGTTGGTGATTACTTATCAAAAGGTAATTTAACGGTAAAAGTAGACGTCAATAGAACCGATGAAATGGGGCAAGTTCTTACCTCCATGAAAAACTTGGTTAATAAGCTTCATGAAGTTGTTGGAAATGTAAATCAAGCAGCAAATAATGTTAGTTCTGGAAGTACTGAATTAAATTCTTCTGCACAACAATTGTCACAAGGTGCCATTAATCAAGCATCATCTGTAGAAGAGGTTTCTGCTTCTATGGAAGAAATGTCTTCAAACATTCAACAAAATGCTGAAAATGCACTTGCTACTGATAAAATAGCAACACAAGCCGCAATTGAAGCAGAAGAAAGTGGACAAGCAGTTACAGAAGCAGTTCATGCAATGAAAGAGATTGCTAGTAAAAACTCAGTCATTGAAGAGATATCAAGACAAACTAATTTACTTGCATTAAATGCAGCAATTGAAGCGGCAAGAGCTGGTGAACATGGAAAAGGTTTTGCGGTTGTAGCTTCTGAGGTTAGAAAACTTGCAGAGCGAAGTCAAAAAGCGGCAGGAGAAATTGGAACATTATCAAGCTCTAGTACTGAAATTGCAGAACGAGCAGGAAAAATGTTGCAAACCTTAGTCCCAAATATTCAGAGAACAGCAGAACTAGTTCAAGAGATTAGTCAAGGAACGAACGAACAACGTGATGGAGTTGGACAAGTTAACAGTGCAATCCAAAGCCTAGATCAAATTATTCAAGAGAATGCGGCGGC
>JBNMNM010000072.1:0-10214 GCA_051275585.1 bacterium
GTTTTAGTTCTATTGCCATAGTTGATAAGTCATCAGCACTTTTTTTTGTGTGAGAAACACCTTGATCAACTTCATCAATAATCTGAATACATTTTTGAAGGTTTTGATTCACTTCGCTCATTTTTTGAGCCGCTTCAGAGGATGAACGAGCAATCTCTTGGATTCCTTGACTTCCTTCACTCATATTTTGCAAGGATTCTTGTGCACCTTGAGAAATTTCGGCAACAGATTGATTAATTTCTCTTAAGCCTATTGTAGCTTCTTCAACACTTAATGCAGATTCTTTACTGTTGATTGCAATAGATTCTATAGATTGAGAAATTTTAGCAGATGCCTTGCTTTCATCTTCTACTTTTGTATCAATGGAGTGATTAATTTTACTGAGTTGGACAATTGTTGTGTTGATAATTCGAGTGTGACTTAATGCACTTGTTGTTTGCTGTTGGATTTGCTCCATTTGTTGGGCAATTTCATTATTAGCTTCACTTGTTTGTTGAGCAAGTTCCTTAACTTCAGCAGCAACTACAGCAAAACCTTTTCCTGCATCTCCAGCACTAGCCGCTTCAATTGTTGCATTTAAAGCCAGCATGTTTGTTTGGCTTGCAATGTTATCAATCAGTTGTACAATTTGTCCTACAGAGCCTGCGGTTTCTCCTAATTGATTCATTGTATTTAATGTTTTCTGAGCACTTTCTTTCACATCACTAGAGATATAAATTGCTTCTTTTGTATCATTATTAATTTTAATTAAAATAGCAGAAGTTTCTTCAACCGTATTCGCTACACCATCAATATCTTTTGAAATATGTTCTGTATTTTTGTTAATTGCACTCATATTGGCATTTGCTTCTTCAGAAGCACTAGCAACGATATTAATATTACTAGTTAATTGTTCTACTGAATCAGTAACAGAAGCTATATTTGCAGAAGCTTCTTCTACAGCCGCTGCGATCATACTCATATTATCAGTAACTTGCTCTGAGGTGCTTGTCATTGTAGAGGTTTGATCTTTTAATGACTCTGAATTAAAAGTCATTTTAATTGATGTATCTGCCAACTGTTTTGCAGATTCTACTTGAAATGATGCATGAGTTTCTATTTGTTTAATAATTCCTTGCAGGTTATCAACTAAAGAATTAATTCCAACAGCCATCTCTCCGATTTCATCTTTTGAATTGTAGATGAAGTGATTGGTTAAGTCTCCCTTTGCCAGTTTTCTTAGAACTTTTGTAAGGTCAGTAATAGGCGTGATAATAAAACGATTTGCACCTAAACCAGCAATAATGGATACAAGAAGAATTATTACTCCTGCTAAAAGAAGAGCCCATTTAATGTTTTCTTGTTTTTGGTTAGCACTATTTGTAAAGATAGTAGCTAACTCATTACTTACAAACCTTAATTGATTCGACTCCTTTAATAAGTTGCTACGAAGTTTACGGAATTTCTCAGAGCCAGGGCTTGCATTTAAAAGGGTATTCACTGTTCTAGTAAATCTAAAAAGGGTGTTTTCTACTTGTATAAGTTTTTCCTGAAAAATAGAGATATTTACAGTCGTAATCGTTTTAAATTTATTTCTTTTTAAATCAATAGGGTATGTACCACCTAATTTCATTGCTGAAAGTGTTTCTCTAAAGATTGTTTTTGCAACTTTGTATTCTTTTAAGGAAGGATTTAAGTCTATTTTTCCTTGAACAATATCTTTAGCAAAAGGGATGGTAAATCGTCTGATTCCTAAAACATCTCCAATTTTAGTAGAAGCATGACAACTTACACACGCTTTGGTTGTTGCAATATCAGCAGTATAAAATTGTAAAAATAATTTTCCAGATTTTTCACTGGATTCGTAATATATTCTATTAGGATTTTGTTTAAGAAAGGTTCCAGCTCTTTGATCAATACTATTTCTATAGCCTTTTTTTCGATTAATAGGATTTTTTGCTACAATATCAACATGAATACTTTTAAATTGTTCATTAATTTTTCTTGTAAATGTTGCTGGGAATGGAAGTTCTCTTGTGTGCGGGGTCATTGAAATAGTTGTTCCATTTTTTTTTGCAGAACCAATTACCATTTTAGTATAAAGTTTCCGCATTATGGTTATATATTGACTTAACTGGGAGGTTTGTCTTTTAAACAAGTCAAATTCATTTCTGGACATAGCATATCCCAATGCTGATTTCCCCATTGCCTGTGACAACATTCTTTGTCGTCCTAATGCATTAACAATGTCTGCATCATTTTTCGCAATATTCAATAAACTCAATACGGCAAAAATAGTGATGAACATTATAGAGCAAATCAATCCAAAAATTATAATGAATTTTTTCTTTAATGAGATGTTTTTCATGTGCTCTTTTTATAGGATTTTTTCAATGAGTTCGCCTTTTGTATAAATAAATAGATATAGAGGTCAAAATGTAGTTTGAATTGCTATTGCTTTTGAGAATAAGTCAGTATGAATTTTAAGTTAATTAGATATTGTTTTAGTTGTTTATCTAGATAGAAGTTGGGTATTTTGAGTTTATTCTTTATAAGAAATAAATTTAAGAAATATTTTTCTATCTAAAGATATGTATTATATAACTACTTATTTTTACCTTGATGAGTTTATGATCTTTTTGGACGTATTTCGGCAACTATTTTTTTGTATTACTTAGAATTTTAGTTGGATTTTTCTTCTAGCTAAAATAGCTGCCAAGGATTCTGAATAGAATCAATATTTTTGAAAACTATTGGATCTTTGTACAGAGCTTTTGCTCCACTCCATAAATTGATTTCATTTTTGTTGAGAGTTTTTTTGCAATTGCATCTGTAATGATGTCCTTAATATTGTATCCAAATCAAATATATGTAACGTTTTAAAAAACGGGTTATAGTAACAAGATTGAATCTAAATTAAATCAGCTTTTGGAATGAGTGTTCCTAAAAAGGCTTTCATGATCACTTTATGATATAATCGACTGGTTTTGGTTGTTGCAAATTCAATATATTTCTCAAGTTCTCTGTCAGAGAGCTTTTGATATGTATAAAGGAATGTTAGTATAATTTGGTTTTGAACTAGAGAGCGAATTCTTAAACGTTTATTTTTGATATGATTTTGAAGCTGATCACGAGTATATTTAGGAGTATTGGGGTTTATATCATTCAAAATATTCAATACAGATAAACCAATAAAAATACCCGTATCAGTGGCCATTTCAGTTGAATGAGTAAGTATATTTAGTTTTTCTACAAGATTGACCCGCTTCTTTGAAGTATGTTTTCTAGGATCTGATTTGATGTAAGCAATCATTTTTTGAACTTCTTCAGGAGTAGACGCTTGCTCTTCAAGTTGAGTGATTTTTTTTCCTAAAGGAGAATCTAACCACTTTAGAACTTGCAAAATGGTATTTTTATCAAGATTTGATTGAAAACTCTGTTTTATCCTTTTTTCAAGAGAGGATGGATTATAAATTCTTTTTATCTCACGTCTAAAGGCACCCATTACTTTTTCAGGTAGTTTATTTTGATAAATAGTAAGATATGCACTAAATTGTAACTGTATTTGTGGAATCTGTTTAGCAAGACCAGATTTTATATAAATTTCTTGTGTTAAATCTGATTTTTCAATCGCAAAAAGATTTCCTGTGAAAAGAAAGGTAGAAAAAATAAAAAGTGTATAAATACCTATTTTCGTTTTCATCAAAATCTCTATGAAATAAATTTAAATTTTTAGTGGTTGCTTAGTCGACTGTAATTAGAAGTATTCTATTAAATAAAGTAAATTACTTTTTGTTATGAAGGAAAAGAAGGAAGTCTAATAAATTTTTGGTAAGGTTTTATTTGATTGTTTTGTAGTAATGCCTTTTATACAGAGTGATAAAAGGCATTATAATGTTATCTTCTTGTTAAAATTTCAAATCTTTGAACTGTTACTTCACGACCACCCCATCCAATATTACATCCTCTGAAACCTGAGCGGTATTTTCCAGGATGTTTTCCACCTCTATAATAGGCTCGACAAATATAAAGTGGTTGTCCTTTTTCTCGTCCAGCAACAAAATTATTGTACCCACTTCTGTATCTTGATCTGTTGTTATATTTCCAATAAAATCGTTTACCAGTTAAAACTTGATAGTGTGGTTTTTGAATTTCACGGCCACCCCATCCAATGTTACATCCTGAAAATCCAGAACCGATTTTTCCAGGATGATAAGCTCCACTATGAAAAGCACGACAAATATAAAGCGTTTTACCACGCTCATAGCCACCACGAACTGCATTTCGAGGGAAATCGCCACGGCTTGCAGTAGCCCAACGCCATTGTTTACCCCATCGACCTCGTCGTTCGCTAGGAACTTCACTACTTCGACCACGTTCTTGATAATTAGGACGGGCGTCTTGAGCACGGTCGTCTTCAGGTCGAGTTGGAGGTTGAGTCTTTTCAGGCTGAGTTGGAGGTCGAGTATCTTCAGGACGTTTTTTTACTTCAGGTTTTTTGGGAGGATCAGGACGCTCTTGAAAGTTACCTGTTCCTAAATCCTGAGCAAATACTGGAGTACTAAAGGATAAAAAGAAAATAGAAAGAAGTAGTGTAAATAAATATTTCGACATCATTAACCTTCATATAACTGAATTATTAAAAAAAGACGTGATTCTTAATCATGCAGAACTTTTTTCACAAACTCAATACCTTCTTCAATTGTGGTAATTTCTCCATCCAATTGAGCTTCATAGCATTGATCTAAAAACACTTTAAACTGTGGACTTGGTGTAACGCCTAATTGAATTAAGTGTCTTCCTAATACAATTGCATCAGGGCCACTTTTTTCAACTTTTAAGTTTTTTGCTTTTTCTAAAAGCCATGCTCCTGCTGGAAAATCATCCCAAGGTATAGGAGGTCGTCCTCGTTGATCTGCTCTTGCAACTCTAACTAATCGGTCAATTCTACCTACACGAGTGGCTAATCTTCGGACGGCATTGTCTCGTGCGTTATTTCGATAAAATTGTGATGGACTAAGGTGGTCAAAAATTAATGGTGCAACTTGATCAAATAAACCTTGTTGATTTGTCATCCGATCAAGGAATTGTTGTGCGATTTTTTTTCCAACCATTTCATGTTTTTTGGAACTAATTTTTCCAGCGTCATTAATGATTGTTGTCGTAGGTTTCCCAAAATCATGACAAAGCACAGTCATACCAACAACAAGATCTTCCCAATCATCACCAATCCTTTCCAAAGAATAAGCATCCATGCAGTGTAAAGTATGAATCCAAACATCACCTTCAGGATGCCAATGAGGACTTTGTGGACAATCAATTAAATTCTCTAATTCTGGAAAAAACCGAATCCATTTTGAATCACGTAAAAACCGAAGTCCTGCGGATGGTTTTTTTCCATGTAGAATCAGCTTTTTCCACTCTTCAAAAATACGTTCTTTTGCAAGTCCTTCAAGAGCAATAGTTTGGCTTAATTGAGTAGTTTCACTTGCAACTTGAAGATCAAATCGAGCCGCAAACTGCATTCCTCTTAAAACTCGCAAAGGATCTTCAGAGAATTTATCTGAAGTATGACGTAAAATGTTTTTCTCTAAATCAGCTAATCCATTGTATGGATCAATTAATTTTTCTTCTAAAGGGTCATAAAAAATTGAGTTGAGAGTAAAATCACGCCTTGATGCTGCTTCTTTTATCGACATATTTGGGTCAGAAGCTGTTTCAAAACCTTTATGCCCTTGCCCTATTTTTGATTCTCTTCGAGGAATTGAAATATCAATTTCTTTTCCACGAATTTTTAATACACCAAATGCTTGCCCAACAAGATCAATAGAAAATTTTTGAGCTAAGATTTGCTTTAATTTCTCTGGCTGGATGCCATAAACTTCGAGGTCAAGATCCTTTGTAGGAATTTGAAAAAAAGCATCTCGAACAGATCCACCAACAAGCAAGGCTTTTCCTCCATGTTTTCGAACATCAAAGCAAATGGTTCTCATTGCTTCTAGTAATTCGTGATCTTCAATTTGAATTGATAGTGCTTTTTGATTCATGGTGGTTTTAGGAAAAACTTATTTCTTTTTTTGATGTTGAATAGTCGAAGGTGCCATTCCAAACTGTTTTTCAATAACGTGATTTTGCAGTTTTAGAATTATGGCTAAAATTGCATTATGGTGTACTGTATGACTAAGTAAGTATTGTAGTTCTCTTTCAAAAGAAGATTTTGACCATGACTGTGTTGAATCAATATCATCATGATTATTACTTTTCACTCGCAAAGGAGTACTTTGACTAAGATTGATTTTTTGTAGTTGATAAATAATTTTTTGTAAGAGTTGAATAGCAAACTCACGATTTTCTTCCACATCAGGATTCCTTTCACGTTGATCATAGCTAATGCTTAATCCATCACGCAATCCACGAAAGAAGCAATAATAGTGATCAATGACATGTCTAACATGTTGTCCAACACCACTATCAAAATAAGGAGTCTTATTATTGGTATATAAAGTAGTTGTAATTTTTTGTAAGATGTTAATTATTTCTTGTAATTGGTGAATATTATCTTCAACCAAAGATTGGATAAAGTTCATTTTTTATGAAGTTTGTTCTTGATTTGATTGAGTGGGAGTAAAAATTTGTTGAATTGAATCCCGTAAGTTTTGAGCCAAAATTTTTCTTTCTGAGTGTTGAATCGGATTTTTTCCAAATGTGAGATGTGCATCAAAAAATGGTAATTGAAAGAGCAAGTAAAGGTGTTCTAATAATCCATCATCATTAACCCAACAAGGAGAAACATGTTCTATCGGTAATTCTTTAGGAATTTGATAGTGTATAGAACTATAGTGAACAGGAAAATTTTCTTTTGCAGGAAACTCAAGAAGAGATGGTTTAAATGGCAAAATCAGATTTCCTAAGCTGGTAGTTCCTTCAGGAAAAAAGATGATTCCTTGTTGTTGATTTAAGCGGCTTTGAATCTCTAGGTTTACTTTAGGAATATCTTTTTTTCTAGTTCGATCAATAAATAAGGTATTGATGCTGCTCGCAATTAGCCCCAAAAGTGGCCATGATCGAACCTCTTTTTTTGCAATAAAGACACAATCAAGTTGGCTGAAAAATAAAACAATATCTAAGTAACTAAGATGGTTAGAAACTAAAATAAATGGTGTTTTTGGAGGTTTCCCTTGAATATGAATTCTCATTCCAATCCCCCAAGCAATATGTTTTGCCCAAATTCGAACCATTTGATTTCGCCATTGAAATTGCCATTTTGATGAAAAGGAAAAAAGAATGAACCCGATTAAATAAAGTACAAAATAAATAAGAGTTAAAGATATAAATAATAGAAAACGATAAGAAATTCGTAATAGTTTCATTGTTTTGAATGTGTTTTTAGAGGGAATATCTGAAGAATTTTTGATAGGTTTTTTTATCCAACATTTGAGTATCAACTAATAGTAAGTAATCAATAGTTTTAAACTCTTTATCCAGAGCAGGAACACTACAAATTTTTGCACCATATTTAAGGTAGAGTTGAAATAGTATAGGAAGCTTTATTAAAGAATGATTAGATGTGGTTTCTGTTTTTCTCAAAGGATATTGAAAGGCTTTTGTTGCCTGTAACGATAGTTTAGGATGCAATGCTTCTTTTTTTTCTAAGAAGGAGTAAATTTGCCATCCTAAATTTTCATCTTGAGATGAAATAGAACAACATCCCATCAAGTAGCGTTTTTTGTAATGAGAAAGATAAATAGCAAGTCCTTGCCATAAATAAAATAGTGCCCTTGAGTTTCGAAATTGTTTTTTGATACAAGCACGCCCAATTTCTACAGACTGTTTTAAAATATGAGATGGAACTGTTTTGAAATCAAACTCTGTAGCAGAGTAAAAACCATGTGATTGTTTTGCCATCTCTTCAGATTGCACACGATAGGTGCCAACAATTTGATTTTGTTCTTTTTCAATCAGCATTAAATGATGACACTGAGAGTCAAAAGTATCTTGATCTTTTTGACTCTCAGTAAACAAACCTTTTTCTTCTTCTATATAAAAAACTTCATAGCGAAGAGCTTGAACTTGAGCAAGGTCTTTGGTTGTTTGTGCAAAACGAATCACAAACCTTGCCGTTTCAAACTCTTCCAATGGAGGAAAAAATTGCATCAATTTTAATTTCCAGATATTTTTTGAGTTACTCGCTTAATCCTTTTTTTATAAGCTTTGTGCCTTCTTTGCTGTAATGCCCATTCAAAATTTTGTTTTGCATCTTTCCACTGTTTTCGTTTTTCAAAGATTTTTGCAATATTATAAAATGAACTTGCTTTAACTCGATTCTTTCGAGATCCAATTGCTAATGAAATAGCTCGTCGATTTGCCCCAATAGCTTCAGCCGTTTTGCCTAATTTTTGATAAGCCAACCCAAGATTACTATAAGCTTGACTGTAGTTAGGTTTGATCACAATTGCTTTTTTATAATATGCAATCGCTTGAGCAAGCTGTCGTTTATGATATGTTTTTTCTCCTAATGTATTTACTCGCTTTGCTTCTTTGTTAATTCGACGATCAAGGTATTTTGAATCAGCAAGAGTGTTATTTAGGATGTTTTTTACTGCCCCAGAACTTCGAGCATGAGTAAATTTATTGATTTTATGGAATTCATCATATCCATCAATCGAGAATAAAACCCATAAGTTCCCAATTTTTCGACGAGGAACATAGATTGTATCAATTTGAGTATTTCCAATAAAAACTAAAACTTTTGCATTACTATTGGATAACCATGTTGAGGATTTCCGTGTTTTATTGCTGAAGTCATGAATAGCATAAATATATTTTGTTCCAGAAAGTGTTTTTGTAATCGTGATTGTTTCAGGCCCTCGACCGTTAGTATCATCAACATCTAAATGTGATCTATTTCCTCTTTTCTTTGAATAGTAAACATGGTTTCCTTTGAAAACAAGATGTGAATCTAAATCTCTAGGTTTATTAGCCCATATCAAAATGATACGATAACCATCAAGATTAGTCATTTTTTCACTTAAAGCATAAGTCGACTTGTCACATGGACACTCTAATTCAAGAGTTGCATACCCTTGTTTTTTAATCAGAACTCGGACTGTATGGTCAGAGATTCCACGGAATGGAAGAGGGTATACTTTTTTCATTCCACGAGAATTTGTTGTTCCAGCAAAAACAACTTTTCCATTTCGTTCAAAATAAATTTTAGCGTTTACAACCGTTTTTTCTTTTACGATAAATGAGCGAGAAAGCCCCCTAATTTATTGGCGGGATGGAAGCGAATACTCAGAAGTTGGAGTTTCCTGTAGCACTGAGTACTTGAATGCTAATGCTTCTTTTTTGCCCAAAAGCTTGGAATGGAAGCAAAATTAATAAAATAAGAAAAAACTGTTTAAGTTTCATACCAGTATTGGGAAGAAAGATTTTTTAAATGTAAATATTATGGGTTTGGTTTGATCAAAAATTCTGAAAAGAATCAATTTGTTTTTAATAAAACCACTTAGGATCAAAAAAAGAATAACTTATACAAATCTTATCTAGCTGATGATGAAACTAAATACTTGGAAAAATAAAGTTGTATAAGTTATTTTTCAGGCGTTCCTTAGCTGAAAAAATGAAAGGTTATGCTCTTAGTTATTTTGATGAGCTAAATATTTTGTTTAGTCTCAGATTAGCTTTTAATTTATTTGATTTAAAAACAAAAAGGACAACCTATGAGTAAATTTTCGATTGAAAAAAATCTTTTGATTAATGCACCAGCAAGTCTAATTTTTAACGCATTAACAAACTCAGACCAAATCATTCAATATTATCCACTTAACGGAGTTATATCTGACTGGATAGTAGGCAGTGAGGTTCTTTATAAAGGAGGAGAGGGTGATCAGAAATTTACAGATTATGGAAAAATTGATGCCCTAATCCCTAATAAAAAGTTCCAGTACACCTATTGAAGTGACAATCATGGAACAGAGAGAACTCCTGAAAATCATGTAATTATTTGTTATACACTTTCTGAAACTAATGGTGGCGTAAACCTTAAACTTGAACAAATAAACCTCAGCTCTGAAGAAATGTATAACCAAATGCTGAATAGACATCTTTCCTGTTTAATTATTGTTAAATCGCATATCTAAGATTAACTAAGGAACGGCTGAAAAATAACTTATACAATTTTATTTTTCCAAGCGTTTAGTCTCATTATTAACTAGATGGGATTTGTATAAGTT